>CBCSOI010000042.1:0-9279 GCA_965141595.1 uncultured Atopobiaceae bacterium
GCTCACGAGGACGAAGGTGCGGCCCCAGAAGCCGTGGGCGAGGTAGGTGTGGGAGCGCTCGGCCGCGAGGAAGGCCTCGGGGCCGTCGCCGATGCCGTGGGGCTCGCCCTGGGCAGTGGTGCCCGGCAGCGAGAAGTCGTGCCCGCGGTCATACTTGGTGAGGAGCGAGGGGTCGCGCTCCAGGGTCTCGAAGGAGGAGGGCCATGTGGAGTCCGTAGGCCTCTCGCCGAGCTCGGGGTCGTAGTACGGGGCCACGGAGCCCCAGTCGGCGAGCGTGGCCAGGGCCTCGACGGCCTCGTCGGCCGTGCACCCGGCGTCGGCCGCCACCTGGTCCACCGTGGCACGCCCATGGGCCGCCACGGAGGCGAGGGCGCGGGCGAGGTGCGGGCTCGAGGCGCCGTCCATGCCGCAGACCATGGTGTAGCCGCCCAACAGCAGCGGCGTGGCGCCGTACACGGTCCCGTAGCGCCGCGACTCCCACGCCAGGCGGAACCGGCAGGGCATGCCGAGGAAGAACTCGCGCACGCGTATGCCGAGGGCACGGGCGGCAAGAAAGTGGCCGCCCTCGTGGACGAAGACGAGGACCGAGAGGAGCACGAGGCCCCAGAGGATCGCGGAGACCGCCCCGCCGAGACCGGCTAGCACGACAGCCTCGAGACCGCCGAGGCCGCCTCGGCGCGGGCGCGGGAGTCGACCTCGGCCACCTGGGCGAGCGACACCACGGGCTCGGGCACGGTGGCATCCATGACGTCGGAGACGACCGATGCGATGTCGAGGAAGCCGAGACGGCCGTCGCGGAAGGCCTGGTTGGCCACCTCGTTGGCCGCGTTCATGGCGCAGGGCAGCGTGCCGCCGGCCCGACCCGCCTCAAGGGCGAGGGCCAGGCAGCGGAACGTCTCCGTGTCGGGGGCCCCGAAGGCGAGCTCCCCCGCGGAGCGCCAGTCCACCGGCTCGCAGGGGGCGTCCCAGCGGTGCGGATAGCTGAAAGCGTATTGAATTGGGATGCGCATGTCGGAAGGACCGAGCTGCGCGATGGTGGAGCCGTCCGCGAACTCCACCATGGAATGGACCTTGCTCTGAGGGTGCACGAGGACCTCCACGGCGTCCACGGGAACGTCGAAGAGGTGGTGGGCCTCGATGACCTCGAGGCCCTTGTTCATGAGGGTCGCGGAGTCCACGGTGATCTTGGGACCCATGGACCAGGTGGGGTGGCCGAGGGCCTCCGCCGGGGTCACCGAGGCGAGGCTGTCGCGGGTACGCCCGAGAAAGGGCCCGCCGGAGCACGTGAGCCAGATGCGTCGGAGCTCGCGCTCGCGCTCGCCCACCAAACACTGGTAGATGGCCGAGTGCTCGGAGTCCACCGGGATGAGGCGACCGGGTTCCGCCATGGGCATGAGGAGGTCGCCGGCGGCCACGAGTGCCTCCTTGTTGGCGCAGGCGAGCACCTTGCGCGCGGACAGGGCGGCGTAGGCGGCGTGGATGCCGGCCTCCCCCACCACGGCCACGAGGACGCAGTCGACGCCGTCGCGGGAGGCGAGCTCCATGACCCCCTCGTCCCCGAGGAGCAGATCGCAGCCCGCCGGCAGGCCGTCGAGGACGCCGTCCGTCCCGTGGGCGCGGTCGGCCACGGCCACGGCAGGGGGACGGAACTCCCGGGCCAGGGCGACGAGCTCCGCGGTGCTCCCATAGACGGAAAGTGCCGTCACCTCCACGCGGTCGGGGTGCTGCCTCGCGACGTCGAGGGCCTGGCGGCCGATGGAGCCCGTGCAGCCCAGGACGGCCACGCGCAGGGGCGCGGGCCGGGGCGACGAGGGGGCGCGGTCCTCGAAGATGTTCATAGGAGTCCTCCAAGCCTGAGGATGAAGAAGGCGGTCATGGAGCCGAAGAGGATGGAGTCCGTGCGGTCGAGCATGCCGCCGTGGCCCGGCAGGAAGTTGCCGGAGTCCTTCACCCCCGCGGCCCGCTTGAGGCGCGACTCGAAGAGGTCGCCGATGACTCCCACGGCGCCCACGCAGACCCCGCCGAACAGTGCGAGGGGCAGCGTGACGTGGGGCAGCCCCACGACCCACATGAGAAGCCACACGAAGACGGAGCCGACCATGCCGCCGGCGAAGCCCTCCCAGGTCTTGTGGGGGCTGATCTTGGGCACCATCTTGTGCCGCCCGAAGCGCTGGCCCACGAAGTACGCCGCGGCGTCGCTCATCCAGATGGACGAGATCACGCCGAAGGTGAGCAGGGCCGCCACGGGCATCGGCTGGCTCGGGACCTCCATGGCGCGGACGTACATGATGGAGCTCAGCAGGAACCCCGTGTAGACCGGGCCGAACACCGTGATGGCGGCGTCGCTGATGGAGGCACGGGCGGTCCAGACGAACCACACCCCGCATGAGAGGACCAAAAGCGAGAAGACGGCCATGAGGGCGACGTCGGGCAAAAGCGGGCACACCACGAAGGCCACGGCCGCCGTGAGCCCGATGAGCTCGTTCGGCATGCGCCCGAGCATGCGGGCCATGCGGAAGAACTCCGAGCAGCAGAGCCACGCCATGGCGCAGAAGAGCACGGCGCAGGGCACCGGCCCCCAGAAGATGCACACGAGCACGGTGACGCTGTAGAAGAGTCCCGAGAGCGTGCGGGTGAGCAGCTTCTCGGTCCCGGAGCGAACCCGGGAGCTGCGGGTGCCGCCTTCCAGGCGGAGCTCCTCGCGCTCCTCGCGCTTCTTCTCGTACTTGTCCATGGGCCTCTCGAGCCCCTGGGGGCCCCGGGCATGCCTGGAGTCGTCGCTCACCCTTGGACCACTCCCCCGAACCGGCGCTCGCGCCCCTGGAACGAGGCGATGGCCCGCAAAAGCTCCCAGCGGTCGAAGTCGGGCCAGAGCACGGGGGTCACGTAGAACTCCGCGTAGGCGAGCTGCCAGAGGAGGAAGTTGGAGAGTCTGAGCTCGCCCGAGGTGCGGATGAGGAGCTCAGGGTCGGGCAGCCCTGCCGTGTAGAGCCGTCCCGCCACGACGGACTCGTCCACAGAGCCGGGGTCGAGCACGCCTGCGGCGACATCGGCCGCGACGAGCCGGCAGGCACGGGCGATCTCGGCCCGGGACCCGTAGTTCACGGCGAGGGCGAGCACCATGCCGGTGTGGGACGCGGTCTCGGCGAGGCCCTCCTCGAAGACCTCGCGCGTCTCCCGGGGCAGGGCCTCGAGGTCGCCGAGGAAGACGAGGCGCACGTTCTCCTGGGTGAAGAGGGGCAGCTCGTTCACCAACGTGGTGGCGAACAGGTGCATGAGCATGTCCACCTCGCGCTGCGGGCGCTTCCAGTTCTCCGTGGAGAAGGCATAGGCGGACAGGACGTCGACACCCAGGCGCACGCACGTGGTGATGGTCTCGCGGAGGGAGTCGACGCCTGCCATGTGGCCGTAGGGCCGCTCCATGCCGCGGGCCTCGGCCCAGCGTCCGTTGCCGTCCATGATGATGGAGATGTGGGACGGCAGGCGCGCCATGTCGACGTCGGCGAGGGAGATGTCCCCGGGGCCGTCGGCGAAATGGCGCGCCAGCGCGTCAGCGTCGTACCGCAACCTAGATCTCCATTACCTCGGCCTCTTTGGCCTTGAGCGCCTCGTCGATCTTCTTGATGTAGGAATCGGTGAGTTTCTGGACCTCGGCCTGCTCGCGGCGGACGTCGTCCTCGGAGTTCTCCTCGTCGCGCTCGATCTTGCCGTTGGCGTCGCGACGGACGTTGCGGACGGCCACGCGGGCCTCCTCGGCGTAGCCCTTGCAGTCCTTGACGAGCTCGCGGCGACGCTCCTCGGTGGGCGCCGGGAAGGGCAGGCGGATGGAGGACCCGTCGTTGGACGGGTTGATGCCGAGGTCGGAGTTCCGGATGGCCTTCTCGATGGCGTTGAGCACCGACTTGTCCCAAGGCTCGACGAGGAGCATGGTGGCCTCGGGGACCTTCACGCCGGCAAGCTGGGTGACCGGGGTCTCCACGCCGTAGTAGTCGACCCTGATGGCGTCGAGCACGTGGGGGTTGGCGCGGCCGGTGCGGACCTTGGCGAAGTTGGCCTTGAGGGTGTCGAGGCACTTCTCCATCTTGCACTTTGCGTTGTTGATGGTATCGCTCATCAGAGGGTCTCCTCTTCCACGACGGTGGTTCCCACCGACTCTCCCTTAAGGGCCTTCTCGAACACGTCGTCCTCGGTGATGTCGAAGACGATGATGGGCATGTGGTTGTCCTGGCTCAGGGCCGTGGCGGTGGCGTCCATGACCTTGAGGCCCTGGGCGAGGACGTCGCGGTAGCTGATGGTGTCGTAACGCTTGGCGTCGTCGTGCTTCATCGGGTCCTTGTCGTAGATGCCGTCGACCTTCGTGGCCTTCATGAGACAGTCGGCGTCGATCTCGCAGGCGCGGAGCGCGGCGGCGGTGTCGGTCGTGAAGTAGGGGTTGCCCGTACCGGCGGCGAAGATGACGACGCGCCCCTTCTCCAGATGGCGGATCGCGCGGCGCCGGATGTAGGTCTCGGCCACCTCGTGCATCTCGATGGCGCTCATGACCCTGGTCATCATCCCGGCCTTCTCGAAGGCGTCCTGGAGCGCGAGGGCGTTCATGACCGTGGCGAGCATGCCCATGTAGTCTGCCTGGGCGCGGTCCATGCCCGCGGCGGCGCCTGCCATGCCGCGGAAGATGTTGCCTCCGCCGACGACGATGCCGACCTCGATGCCGTCGTCATGGATGGTCTTGATGGACTCGGCGAGGTGCTCGAGCATCTTGGGGTCCATGCCGTACTCGCCGTCGCCCATGAGGGCCTCTCCGGAGAGCTTGAGCAGAATACGGCGGTACTTGTAGTCTTCCACGCTTGTCCCGTCTCGAGTGATGGCCCATGCCGCATCATCATAGCCCATGGGAAGGGGCGGGGCCGGCTCGCACCGTCCCCGCCCCTGTCAGAGTGCCGGTTTTGCCCTCGGCCTACTCGCCGAAGGAGAAGCGGTCGAAGGCGACGATGGAGACGGTGTCGTCGCACTCCTTGGAGACCTTCTCGCCGAGGGAGCGGATGGTCTGATCGGAATCCTTGATGAACACCTGCTCGGTGAGCACGTTCTCCTTGTAGAACTTGTTGAGGCGACCCTCGGCCATGCGCTCCTGGATGGCCTCGGGCTTGCCGGACTCGGCGGCCTGGGCCTTGTAGATCGCGACCTCGTGCTCGACGGTCTCAGCGGGGACGTCCTCGATGCGGGCGGCCACGGGCTGGGCGGCGGCGACCTGCATGGCGACGTCGTGGGCGTAGGTCTTGAAGGCCTCGTTCTCGGCGGTCGCGGGCTTGGAGAAGCCGAACTCCACGAGCACGCCGAGCTTGCCGCCGTGGACGTAGCTGGAGAGGGCGCCGTCCTCGACGGAGCGAACGACGAAACGGGCGATCTTCATGTTCTCGCCCATGGTGTGGATGAGCTCGGTGAGGGCGGAGTCCACGGTGTCCTCGCCCTCGAAGGGCAGGGCCTTGAGCGCCTCGACATCGGCCGGGGCGTTGTCGGCGACGACCTCGGCGAGCTTGGTGGCGAAGCCGGTGAACTTGGGGTTGGTGCCCACGAAGTCGGTCTCGCAGGAGACCTCGACGAGGGCGCCCTTGTGGCCGTCGGCGGTGACGAAGGCGCCCACGGTGCCCTCGTTGGTGTCGCGGCCGGCCTTCTTGACGGCCTTGGCGATGCCCATGGTGCGGAGGACGTCGACGGCCTTCTCGAGGTCGCCCTCGGCCTCGACGAGGGCCTTCTTGCACTCCATCATGGGCGAGTCGGTCATCTCGCGGAGCTGCTTGACCATCTGGGCGGTGATCTTGGTGGCCATGGAACCTCTTCTCATTGGCTGGGCGCCGGCTGTGCCGGCGCGGACGGGTTGGTTAGCGGGGGAGCTTGTCGTCGGTCTCGGCGGTGGTCACCGACTCGACGGCCTGGCCGTCGACGGAGACGGGGGCCTTGTCGTCGGAGATCTCGGGCTGCACGTCGAGGACCTGGTCCTCCACGGCGTCGGTGACGGCGGGGGTGCCGGCCATCTCCTCGGCGGAGATCTGCTCGCGGCCGTTGCCGGCGAGCACGGCGTCGGCGATGAGCTCGCACATGAGGGAGACGGAGCGGATGGCGTCGTCGTTGGCGGGGATGCCGTAGTCCACGACGTCGGGGTCGGAGTTGGTGTCGAGGAGGGCGACCACGGGGATCTTCAGGCGACGGGCCTCGCGGATGGCGATCTCCTCGCGCTTGGTGTCGACCACGAAGAGCGCCTGGGGCAGGGCCTTCATCTCACGGACGCCGCCGAGGTTCTTGGTGAGCTTCTCGAGCTCCTTGGTGAGGACGGACTGCTCCTTCTTGGGGAGGAGCGCCATGCGGCCGTCCTCCTGCATGGCCTCGAGCTCGGTCATGCGCTCGATGCGGGAGCGCATGGTCACGAAGTTGGTGAGCACACCGCCCAGCCAGCGGTTGTTGATGTAGGGCATGCCGCAACGCTCGGCCTGGGCGGCCACGGGCTCCTGGGCCTGCTTCTTGGTGCCCACGAAGAGCACGGTGCCACCCTTGGCGGCGAGGTTCTTGAGGAAGGTGTAGGCCTTGTCGGCGTCGACGATGGTCTGCTTGAGGTCGAGGATGTAGATGCCGTTGCGCTCGCCGAAGATGTAGGGCTTCATCTTGGGGTTCCAGCGGCGGGTCTGGTGGCCGTAGTGGCAGCCGGCGTCGAGCAGGGTCTTGATGTTGATCTTGACAGCCATGGTTCTCCTTCGGTTGTTCCTCCGCGTGACGTCGTCCCCGGCCAGCCACCCGGACCCTGGCTTGTAGGTCCGGGCACCGCGGCGGCCGAGTGGCCACGCGTGTGTCTTCTCCTGTGCTTTTGCACAGCAAGACCACAGTATAGGCGCGGCGGCCCCTCGGCGCCACCCCCAGTTCCCGGCCGGCCCGTCTCTACCGGGACCCCACAAAACCGCCCCGGCTCACCGCCCCGACCGTGGGTGGGCCTGGAGCGACGCCTCCTTGAGGCGGTCCACCGACAGGTGCGTGTAGACCTGGGTGGTGGAGATGGAGGCATGGCCGAGGAGCTCCTGGACGCTTCGGAGGTCGGCGCCGCCCGAGAGCAGCTCGGTGGCGAAGGTGTGCCGCATGGCATGGGGCGTCACGGAGGACGGCAGGCCGGCGAGGGAGGCGAGGCGCTCGAAGCGGACACGCAGGGCGTCGGCCCCCATGGGGTTGCCCCGGCTCGAGAGGAACAGGGCGTCGGAGGCGCGCGCCGCCCGGGCGGCGAGGGCCGGCCTGCCATCGTGGAGGTAGGCCGAGACGGCTCGGCAGGCGGCCGGGTAGAGCGGGACGAGCCGCTCCTTGGACCCCTTGCCGAAGAGCCGCACGCTCCCGGCCCCGAGGTCGACGTCGCCCACCGAGAGGTGCGCCACCTCGGCGATGCGCGCGCCCGACGCATACATGAGCTCGGCCTGGGCGCGGTCCCTGAGCCCCTCGGGGGTCGAGGCGTCCGCCGCGGCGATGAGGGCGGAGGCCTGGTCGTCGTCGAGCACCTCGGGGAGGCGCCTCCCGGTCCTGGGCGACGACGCGGCCGCGGCGACGTTGCCCTCGACGAGGCCCTCCCGCCCGAGCCAGTCGTAGAAGGTGCGGAGCGCCGAGAGCCGCCTCGAGACCGTGCGCCCCGCGTAGCGGGCGCGTCGGAGCTCCCCGAGGTAGGCGCGGACGTCCGAGGGGCCGAGCGCTGCCGGGTCCGTGTCCGTTCGGTCGCACCACGAGAGGAAGCCGGCGAGGTCGCACCGGTAGGAGCGCACCGTGTTGGGCGAGAGGTTCCTCACCGTGGCGAGGAAGTGCAGGAAGTCCCCCAGCCTCCCCTCCCAGTCCCCGCTCACGGCCGCGACGCCCGGGGGAACAGGTCGGGGCGCCCGGCAAGCCAGGCGCCGAGGTCCTCCCGCGCCCGGGCCGCGTAGGCGGCGTAGCGTTCGCGCTTCTTGCGCCGCGGCCCCTCGAGGGGCGGCACGAGGCCGAAGTTCACGTGCATGGGTTGGTAGTCGACCGTGGCAGGGTCCGTGGCGTAGGCCACAAGCGAGCCGAGCGCGCCCGTGCGGGGCAGGTCGACGGGGGGTGCCCCCACGAGGTCCGCGTAGGTGTTGAGGGCGGCCAGGAGCCCCGAGGCCATGGCCTCGACGTAGCCCTCGGTCCCGCAGATCTGCCCCGCGAAGCGCACGGCGGTGCCGGGCACCCGGAACGTGCGGTCCAGGGCGCGGGGGGCGTCGATGAAGGTGTTGCGGTGCATGACGCCGTAGCGGAAGAACTCGGCGTTCTCGAGCCCCGGCACCATGGAGAAGACGCGACGCTGCTCGGGCCAGGCGAGGTTGGTCTGGAAGCCGACGAGGTTGTAGGCGCTCCGCTCGGCGTTCTCCGCGCGCAGCTGGAGGGCGGCCCAGGGACGCGAGCCCGTGCGCGGGTCCACGAGGCCCACGGGCTTCATGGCCCCGTAGCGCAGCGAGTCGACGCCGGTGCGGGCCACCTCCTCGGCCGGCTGGCAGGCCCGGAAGAGGTCCCGTTGCTCGAAGTCCTTCTGCACGACGCGGCGCGCGCCCACGAGCGCCCCCACGAAGGCCTCGTACTCCTCGCGGTCGAGGGGGCAGTTGAGGTAGTCCCCCTCCCCCTCCGCACCGTAGCGCGACTGTGTGAAGACCACGGAGCGGTCGATGGTGGCGGCGTCGACGATGGGGGCCGCCGCGTCGAAGAACGAGAGCGATCCCGGGGTCCCGTGGGCCTCCAGGAGGTCCGAGACCGCCGAGAAGAGCGCGTCGGAGCAGAGCGGCCCGGCGGCCACAACCACGGGACCGTCGGGTAGGGATGCTGCCTCCTCGCGGACGAGCTCCACGAGGGGCTCGGACTCCACGGCCTCGGTGACCGAGCGGGAGAAGGCGGCGCGGTCCACGGCCAGGGCCCCGCCTGCGGGCACGGCGCACGCCTCGGCCAGGGGCAGGAGGCGCGAGCCCAGCGCGTGGAGCTCCCCCTTGAGGATGCCCGCGGCGCTGTCGGGGTTCGTCGACTTGAGGGAGTTGGAGCACACGAGCTCGGCGAGGCCGTCGGTATGATGGGCCGGGGCGTCCCCGCCGGGGCGCTGCTCAACGAGGCGGACAGGGACGCCGCGGGCCGCCAGGGCCAGGGCGCACTCGCTGCCCGCCAGACCGCCGCCGATCACGGTGACCTTCTCCACGTGTCCCCCTCCCCCGGGCATGCCGCCCTCCGGTTCTCTCGTCGTCCAAGCATACCCCGTACCCCTCAGACCTC
>CBCSOI010000043.1:0-9169 GCA_965141595.1 uncultured Atopobiaceae bacterium
CCCGCGCCGAGGGCCGGCGCCGCAGCCTGCGGTAGCCCCGCGGCCGCACCGCCGGCCAGCGCGCGCTCCAGGACGGCCACGCGCTCCGCCAGGGCCTCCACCGTCATGTCGGTCTCCGGCCGCACGAGGCGCGAGACCGCCACCTCCAGGGTGAGGCGCGGGTTGCGGGCCGTACGCATGGAGAGCGCCGCGGAGCCCAGGCAGTCCAGGTAGCGCGAGATCCTCTCGGCAGGCTCCAGGGTCCGGGCCTGGGCCACCAAGGCGGCACGTTCCTCCTCGGTACCCCCCAGGAGCGACTCCACCGGCCCGGCGACGGAGGCCACGTAGAGGTCACGCAGGCGCCCCACGAGGCCGTCGCAGAAGCGGAGGAGGTCGTTGCCGGCGGAGAGCTGGTCCGCCACCAGGCCGAGCAGAGCCGCGGCGTCGCGGGATGCCAGGGCCGCCACAGCGGCGTCGAGGGCGGCGGAGTCGGCCACGCCCAGCAGGTCGCGGGCGTCGGCCGCGGTGATCGAGCCGTCGCCGAACACGGAGAGCTGCTCGAGCGTGGAGAGGGCGTCGCGCATGCCGCCGCGAGCGTGGCGCGCCACGATGTCGATGGCCTCCGGCTCGGCCGAGAAGCCCTCGGCGCGGCAGACGTACTCCAGGCGCTCGCGGATGTCGGCATCGTCGATGGAGCGGAAATCGAAGCGCTGCACGCGCGACAGGATGGTGGCCGGAATCTTCTGCGGGTCGGTGGTGCAGAGCACGAAGACCACGTGGGCCGGGGGCTCCTCGAGGGTCTTGAGCAGCGCGTTGAACGCCGCCGTGGTGAGCATGTGGACCTCGTCCACGATGTAGACCTTCTGGCGCGCCACCGTGGGGGCGAAGTCCACGCGGTTGACGATTTCCTCGCGGATGGCGTCCACGCCGGTGCGCGAGGCGGCGTCGAGCTCGTGGACGTCGGGGTGGCGGCCCTCGGCGATGGCCACGCACTGCTCGCAGGTGCCGTCGGGCAGGTGACCGGCCCCTTGGTCGCAGGCCACGGCCTTGGCGAGGATGCGCGCCAAGGTGGTCTTGCCGGTGCCGCGAGGCCCGCAGAAGAGGTACGCGTGGCCGAGGCCGCCGTTCTGGATGCCCCGCTCGAGGGTGGACACCACGGTCTTTTGGCCCACGACGTCGTCGAAGGTCTGCGGGCGGTACTTGCGGTACAGAGACTCCATGGCTTTCCTCCCGTCCCGGCTCGGGTTGTCCATTGTACGCGACCGGGGCGGCGGCAAGAGAAACGGCGCCCCGGGTGGGGCGCCGCTCGGCGGTCGTCCGAGAGAGGGAGAGAGCACGACCGCAGGTGAAGACGGTGGCGCGCCCGCCGAAAGGGATGCGTCTGGCAGGGGGGCGGGGTGCCGGGCCCCACAGCCAAGTGGCCAAGGAGAAGAGGGAGGCGGGGCGCGCCGTTATCGTCCTTGTACCGCGAGGGCGCCCCCTCATTCCCGGTCGCGGAAAAACGGGGGACCCATCCGGCGAACGGTAGGTTTTGACAGGTGGACGAGCCGGGACGGTCGTGGGGGCGGAGGGCCGCTCGATGAGCGGACGGAGGCCCTTCGGTGAGCAGAAATCCGCTCACCGAAGGGCCAGACGGGCCTGATCCGCTCACTGAAGGCCATGGAGCCGCTCACCGAGACCGCGAGCACGCCAAAAGTGGGACAGAAGTGTCCGAGTGGTGGGACAAGTGGCGGGACATGGGACAGGGCCCCGGCCGCGCGGTGCGGTCGGGGCCCTGCGGGGTGGAGCGGGGTACGGCCGGGGCTACAGGCCCTTCTCGATGGCGTCGGTGATGGCCTCCTCCACGGCCACGGCGCACGCGACGGTGGCGCCGACCATGGGGTTGTTGCCCATGCCGATGAGACCCATCATGTCCACGTGGGCCGGGACGGAGCTGGAGCCGGCGAACTGGGCGTCGGAGTGCATGCGGCCCATGGTGTCGGTCATGCCGTAGGAGGCGGGGCCGGCGGCCATGTTGTCGGGGTGCAGTGTGCGGCCGGTACCGCCGCCGGAGGCCACGGAGAAGTACTTCTTGCCGTTCTCCAGACGCTCCTTCTTGTAGGTGCCGGCCACCGGGTGCTGGAAGCGCGTGGGGTTGGTGGAGTTGCCCGTGATGGAGATGTCCACGTTCTCGTTCCACATGATGGCCACGCCCTCGCGCACGTCGTCGGCGCCGTAGCAGTTCACCGCGGCGCGGGGGCCGTCGGAGTAGGGGATCTTCTCCACGACGGTGAGCTCGCCGGTGTAGTAGTCGAACGACGTCTTGACGTAGGTGAAGCCGTTGATGCGGGCGATGATCTGGGCGGCGTCCTTGCCGAGGCCGTTGAGGATCACGCGCAGCGGGGTCTTGCGGGCCTTGTTGGCGTTGTTGGCGATGCCGATGGCGCCCTCGGCCGCGGCGAACGACTCGTGGCCGGCCACGAAGGCGAAGCACTCGGTGTCCTCGCCGAGGAGCATGGCGCCGAGGTTGCCGTGGCCCAGGCCCACCTTGCGGTCGTCGGCCACGGAGCCCGGCACGCAGAAGGACTGCAGGCCCACGCCGATGGCGGCGGCGGCGTCAGAGGCGGTCTTGACCTCGCCCTTCTCGGCCTTCTTGAGGGCGATTGCTCAGCCCACCGTGTAGGCCCAGACGGCGTTCTCGAACGCGATGGACTGGACGCCCAGGACGATGGCGCGCGGGTCGATGCCGTGGTCCTCGCAGATCTTCTGGGCCTCCTCCAGGGAGGAGATGCCGTACTCGGCGAGGGTCTCGTTGATCTTGTCGATGCGGCGCTCGTAGCCTTCGAACGTAACTGCCATGGGTGACTTCAGCTCCTTTCCTACTCGTGACGGGGGTCGATGACCTTGGCGGGGTTGTCCCACTGGCCGTAGCGTCCGGTAGCCTTCTCGATGGCGGCCGCGGCGTCGAGGCCGTCCTTCAGGGCGTCGGCGAGCACGCCGAGGTTGATGAACTCGAAGCCGATGATCTCGTCCTTGTCGTTGAGCGCCTGCTTGGTGACGTAGCCCTGGGCGAGCTCGAGGTAGCGGGCGCCCTTGGCCTTGGTGCCGTACATGGTGCCCACCTGGGAGCGCAGGCCCTTGCCGAGGTCGTCCATGGCGGCGCCGATGGGCAGGCCGCCCTCGGAGAACGCCGTCTGGGTGCGGCCGTAGACGATCTGCAGGAACAGCTCGCGCATGGCGGTGTTGATGGCGTCGCACACGAGGTCGGTGTTGAGGGCCTCGAGGATGGTCTTGCCGGGCAGGATCTCGGAGGCCATGGCGGCGCTGTGGGTCATGCCCGAGCACCCGATGGTCTCGACGAGGGCCTCCTCGATGATGCCGTCCTTGACGTTGAGCGTGAGCTTGCAGGCGCCCTGCTGCGGCGCGCACCAGCCTACACCGTGGGTAAGGCCGGAGATGTCGGAGATCTCCTTGGCCTGGACCCACTTGCCTTCCTCGGGGATGGGTGCCGGGCCGTGGTAGGCGCCCTTGGCCACAGGGCACATGGCCTCCACTTCTGTCGAGTAAATCATGCCGCTCCTCTCTCTTTCTCTCACTGGAGCGGGTGACGCGGCGGGTCCCCCGCTCGACGACTCCCCCCATTCTAAACGTGGGGAGTGCCGGCGGGGGCCGCAAGGCCTCGGTCGCGCGGAACGCCACCGGAAAGCACACGGTCGGCGTCGGTGATGGCGCGGACCGGCCGGCACGGGTTGCCCGCGGCCACGACCCCGGGCGGCACGTCGCGGGTGACCACCGAGCCGGCGCCCACCACGGACCCCGCCCCCACGGTCACGCCGGGCAGCAGGCACACCTTCGCACCGATCCACACGTCGTCGCCCACCGTGATGGGTAGGGCCTGCTCCCAGCCCGCGTCGCGCTCCTCGGCCACCAGCGGGTGGCGGGCGGTGTAGAAGCCGCAGTCGGGGCCCACGAAGACGTGGCTCCCCAGCGTCACGGGCGCACCGTCCATGAAGTAGGCGCCGTGGTTGACGAAGCAGCCGTCGCCGAGGGTCACGTTGGAGCCAAAGTCCACGGTGAGCGGGGCGAGCACCGCCACCCCCTCCCCCACCGAGCCGAGGACGGCGCGCATCAGCCGGTCGCACTCCTCGGCGTCCGCCGGGTCGCAGGCGTTGAAGGCGTGGCAGGCCGAGGCCGCCCGGCGGCGGGCCTCGAGGAGCTCCGGGTCGAAGTTGGCGTCGTACCAGAGGCCGGCGGCCATGCGCTCGGCATGGGTGGCGGGGGCGGTATCCATGGTGCATCCTCTCTGGAGAAACGGCGGTCGCGGCGCGCGGGGCCGACGCGGGCCCCGCACCGCTATACTATGGCCATGCGTGCCCGGCAGGGGCGGGCGGCACCATGTCCCGAACCTGGTCAGGACCGGGAGGTAGCAGCCATAAGGGGCCTCTGGTGGGCGCCCGTTCCCGCCTGGCACGCAGCGCGCCCTCCGAGCCGCCCGGCCCGGAGGGCGCTTCCGTACCGCGTCGCCCGAGGAGCGCCATGGACTTCATCGCATTCATCGCCGGCCTGCTGCAGGACCCCATGGCGGCCATCCAGGGCTGGATCGCCCAGGGCCCCATGGTGGCCGTGGGGTTCATCTTCCTGGTGGTGTTCATCGAGACCGGCGTGGTCTTCATGCCGTTCCTGCCCGGCGACTCCCTGTTGTTCGCCGCCGGCGTGCTCTGCCACGGCGAGGCCGGCCAGGTGCTGCCCATCTGGGAGCTGCTCATCTTCGTGTGGTGCGCGGCCATCCTCGGTGACCAGTGCAACTTCTTCATCGGCCACTTCCTGGGCCGACGCATCATCGAGAGCGGCCGCATCAAGGCCCTCACGCCCGAGCGCGTGGCACAGTCCGAGGCCTTCATGGACAAGTGGGGCGGCGTCTCCATCTTCTTGGGCCGCTTCTTTCCCTTCATCCGCACGTTCGTGCCGTTCCTTGCCGGCGTGGGCGGCATGAGGTGGCACCACTTCTTCGGCTTCAACGTGCTCGGCGGCATCGTGTGGTCGTCGCTGTTCACCCTGCTGGGCTACTTCTTCGGGCAGATCCCCGCCGTGCAGGAGCACTTCGAGCTCGTGGTGGTGGGCATCGTGCTCATCTCGGCCATCCCCGCCGTCGCCGGCTTGGTGAGGGCGAGGCTCTCCCGCCGCGAGGAGGGGCGGCTGGCCGAGGAGGACCGGGACGGCGAGTAGGCCCCGCAACCGACGGCCGCCGGGGACCGACGGACGCCTGGGACGAGCGGCCCCTCGCCCGCGCCGCACCCCTGCGCCCATTCCGCACCTGAACGCGGTTGAGGGCGACCCTCTCGGCACCTGAACGCGGTTGGGGGCGGATTTAGCCCACCTGAACATGAATGAGGGCGGGTCCGGCGCCGATTCGGCAACCGGACCCGCCCTCAACCGCGTTCAGGTTGGGGCCTTTCCCGCACGGGGGCCTGGGCCCCTACCCGCGCCAGCGGCGCACGAGGGCGAGGGCCGCCCCCGCGACGAGGACCGCGGCCGCGGTGAGCGCGGGTAGCGGGGTCGCCCCGTCGCCCGTGGCGGGAAGCACCGAGACCGGGCGCACGTCGCCGGAAGCGGTGGGCCCGGGGGTGCCGCCGGTGTCGGGCAGCGGTGCGGCGGGGGCGTCCGGGGCGACGGGCGTCGAGGGGCCGTCGCCCTCGTCACGGGGCGGGTCGACGGGGTCGGGCACCTTCTCGAGGACCACCTCGACGGAGTGGTGCTCGCCCACGTCCTCGAAGGTCCACCGGCCGGCCTCCAGGAGGTCGGGGCGCTCCACGCCGTCGACGACCACCTTGGCCACGCGGTAGCCCGCGGCGGCGCCCCACTCCACGGTGTAGGAGCCGTGGCGGTCCACCAGCGCGCCCGCCGTGATGGATCCCATGCCGCCGGAGAGCGAGGTCTCCACGCGCAGCTGCTCGGGCGCCCGCTCGGGGGCCGTACGGGACGGCACCTCGTCGTCGCCGGGGGCATGCCTCTCCACCACCAGCGTGACCCTGTCACCGGGCTGGAGCGTGCCGGCAGGGATGGTCGCGGAACCCGTCTCGGGGTCCACGGGGAACTCACGGTCGCCAACCACGACCTTGACAGGCACGTAGCCCTCGGGGATGTCCCAGGTCACAGGCACGTCCCTCGTGGGATCGACGACGCCGTTGCCGGGGGCCGCCGGGTCCTCGGGGTCGCCCACGGTGACGGTGCCGGGGCCGCCCTCCACGCCGGGGGTCACCTCCACGAGACCGTCGGCGGCGAGGGAGTCGGGGTTCACGGGGTCCTCGCCCTCCCTGGCGAAGCACACCTTCACCACGTGGTCCTCGGCGATGCCGGAGAAGTCGAGGGCCATCCCGGTGGCACCGGCCTCGCGCGGGTCCAGGGAGGGGCTCGGGAAGACCGGCGTCATGGCGCGCACCTGCCGGAAAACGCCGGCGCCCCCGAAGCGCGCCGCCTGCACGAGCGAGCCCGCGGCGGCGTCGCGCTCGTCGTAGTACACCGTGCCGTCCACCTCGATGTAGGTGATACGGGAGCCGGCGTCCGGCGTGCCGAAGACGTCGCGGTAGCCCTGCCCCTTGAACACGGTGCGCGAGGGCGCAGCCGTGCCCGGGCCGAAGGACTGCACGGACACCCGGTAGACCACCGGCGACAGGGTGACAACGACGTCCTTGTCCTCCCGGATGTTCTCAAGGCCGATCTCGCGGTCGGCGGGCCCGGCGGCGGGGAGGCCGTTGACCGAGACGCCCGAGACCTCGTAGACGGCGTAGTCGGCGGCGTCCACGTCGGGCGTCGTCTGGATCACGGGCTCCCAGGCAACGTGGTAGGAGCCGCCGGCGCCCACCGTGGCGCCGCCGGTGATGCTGCCGGGGCCGCCCTCGATCCGGGTGGTCACGCGCAGGTCGTCGGCGCGGAGCGACGGGGCCCCGTCGGCGCGCTCCGTGTAGACGTCCACCACGTGGTTGCCCGAGATGGAGGCGAAGCCCACGGAGCCCCGTGCGACGGCAGCGTCGTCCAGCGGGGCGCCGTCCACCCAGACGGCGGAGACGCGGTAGCCGTCGGCCGCGGCCCAGGAGACCAGGCCGTCCCCGCCGGGCTCGAGCACCTGGGAGGGGCTCGTCTCGGCGCCGGCGCCGTAGGCGTTGACGGTGACGGTGTAGAAGCCCGAGGAGGACGCGCCCGCTATGACGGGGTTCCTGGCCAAGGTGACCACCACGGTGTGGTCGGCCGAGAGGGACGCGAGGTCCAGGGAGGTCGACGTCGGGTCGACGGCCCGGCCGTCCAGCTCCACGGAGGCGACGTAGCAGTCGGGGCCCGGCGTCCAGGCCACCCGGCCGTCGGCGCCGGCGGCATAGGCGGTCGTGGGCGTGACGGTGGCACCCTGGGTGGCGCCCTCGAGGCGCGTCGACACGATGAAGGCCGCGGAGCCGCCGGACGGCTCGGGGTCGGACGTCACGACGTAGGTGACCTCGGCGACGTAGTCGGTGCCGTCGGGGTTCGGGTAGGTCACCTCGACGGTGTACTCGCCGGGCCTGGTGGGGTCGATCTCCTCGACGGGCACGCCGCCCTTCCTGATGACCGTCACAGGCTCCACGCCGTCGGGAAGCGGCGGCACCGTGCCGCCGGTGGGCGCCGGGCCGTCGGGGCCGAAGGTCTCCCACACGAGTCGCTCGACGTCGTCGGGCGTCACGGGGTCGGGGGCGGGGTCGCCCGGCTTCACGGGCTCGGTGACGGAGACGGGGTGGCCGTCGGTGACCACCACGGTGCGGCGGTCGGTCACCCGCAGGGACGCGGGCGCGAGGGTCACGGAGTAGTTGCCGCTCGGGGTGAGGAGCGCACCGTCGTCGCCGCGCCGGAGCTTCCCGAAGGAGAACGCGAGCTCGTAGGTGCCCATCTGCGGCCGGGTGTGGCTGAGGCCCAGGCCGCCCGCCGTACGGGGGCTGAAGGAGACGTCGCCGAGCTCGTCCTCCAGGGTGTCGCCCGGCGCCAGCATGTTGGCGGGCCACGCCACCGGCCAGGTGTGCCCGGCGCCGTCCGTGGCCGTCCCGGTGGCGGAGGCAGCGTCGAAGGCCGCGGCGTCGGTATGGGCGGGCGGGGTATCGGGGGCGTCGGGGTCGACGAGCGCCACGTCGCGCACCCAGGTCTCGGGACTCGCGGCGGGGTCGGAGAACCAGCGGCTGGACACGGTGAGCGGGCGCGGCGTCACGGTGCCCCTCACCGTGAGGTCGCCGGCGTCGCTCAGGCCGGGCAGGCGGTAGTCGGCGGCGTCGGCGCCGACCAGGCGCGCGCCGTGGAGGACGAGGTCTCGGGATCCGGCGTCGGCGGAGGAGAGCTCGGCGGCGTCGAACTCGAGCCAGACGGAGGCGCCGGGGAGCGTGCCGTCGGCCACGGAGACACGGCCGCCCTCGAGGTAGGGGGAGCCGTCATAGACCTTGGCCCAGCGGCGGGCGGCCACCGCGACGGTCTCGCCCGTCTCCGGGTCCTGGGCCTCGAAGGCGCCGGGGCCGTCCGGGCCGGCCGGGGCCGTGGCGTCGACGGCCTTGGGCCGGATGGTGAAGGTGGCCGTGCCGGGGACGTAGTCCCAGATGGTGGCCCCGGAGGCGTCCACGCTGTAGACGCCCGAGGAGGTCACCCGGTAGGTGCCGGCGTGGAAGGGCTCGCCCTCGTCGTCGACCTCGTCGGGGCGCAGGTCGCGCCAACCGCCGGCGACCGACGCGTCGCGGACCTGATAGGTACGGGTGACCGTGGCGGGCGTGACGTCGACCTCCTGGTTGTTCCCGTCCATGTGGTGCGTCTTGACGTCGGGGTCGCCGTTGACGTTCTCCTGGACCCTGAGGGGGTCGCCCACGGTAACGTCGTCTGCCTCGGTGGTGATGGTGCGGCCCGTGGGGTCGACCACGATGTCGACCTTCACATAGACGTCCACGGTGGCGTCGGCGCCGCCCTCCCCGCCGTCTGCGTCCTTGTCGCCCGGCATGTCGCCGTACTCGATGATGTAGGGCAGCGGGTAGGTGCTGTCGGGCAGGTCGTTCCAGCGGCCGTCACGGGCGGAGTTGCCGAAGTCCACGGCCAGCTGCATGTACTTCTCGGTGCCGGCGGACTGGTCGGGCTGGCTCGAGGCCCAGAGCATGAACATCTGCTCGCCGGTCTCGGGGTTCGTGGCCGGGTACCAGCGCTGGCTCGTGGAGGCCTC
>CBCSOI010000044.1:0-9135 GCA_965141595.1 uncultured Atopobiaceae bacterium
GGTAGACGCCGTAGGAGCGCTCGCCGAGCCACGCCAGAGGGGTCGCACCGAACGCCCGCGCCATGGGGGCGCGCGGCATCACGAGGCAGGCGACCACGACGGCCGCCGCAGCCGTGACGAGCCCCATGCCCCCGAGGTAGAGGAAGGTGGATTCCGCCGGCACGAGCGCCATGACGGCGACGAGGAGGGCGACGGACGCCGCCCCCGCCCGACGCACCGCCGACGGCGTCACATGGCGGGCGCCGAGGCGCGGGAGCCGCACGTCGAAGCCCCGCTCCATGGCGGCGCACCCCGCCGGCGGCCACCACAGGGCGAGCCATGCACCGGCCAGGAACGAGAACGCACGGGTGTCGGTGCCGTAGTAGACGCGGCTGGGGTCGGCGCCAGGCACGTAGAGCAGGGCCATGGCCGCGAGCGAGGCGGCCGCCAGGGCGAGGGCGACCCGGCGGCAGAACCGGCGCCCGCGGTGCAGCACGCCGACGCACACCCAGAGGACCACGGACCACGCCACGCAGAGCTGGGCATCGAGCGAGACGTACCAGAGCGGCGTGAGGGGCGACGGCGAGCCGATGTTGTCGAAGTAGCTCCGCCCCGAGAGGACGTAGTGCCAGTTGTCCCAGAACGCGAGCGACGGCACGATGTCGGGGCGCATCTTCGTGAGGAGCACGTGGCTCGCAGCCACGCAGAGGGCGCAGACCGCCACCACCGACACGGCCATGGACGGCCACACGCGCAGGAACCTCCGACGCCAGAACGCAGGGGGCCGCACGCCGCCGGTGCGGGCGATGCCGCGGGCGAGGGAGGCAGTGACCAGGTAGCCGGTGAGGACGAGGAACACGACCACGCCCATGTGGCCGCTGGGCAGCCACGGGCATCTGGCGTGATAGAGGAAGATGGACGCGATGGCGAGGGCGCGCAGGCCGTCGAGTGCCGCCAGGCGCCGGCCGCGGGCGTGGCGGCCGGCGGCGGACGTCGACCGATGCGGCGGCCGCATGGCGGGACGGCCCCCGGCGCCGGGCAGGCGACGCTTACGACCCGCGGGCGCGGGGCCCCGTGCGGCACGTTGACCCCGCGTACGGGGCCGCCGGTCCCTCTCCCCTGCCACGACGCACCTCCCGCTCGACCCGATACGTCTTTCATCTATACCAGATGGACGACCGTCGTTCCCACGGTGGCGGCGGGCGGGGGCGGTCGCCGCGGTGCGGCAGGGCCCTTTTGCCGCGCCGCGATGGCGTGGCAGAGGGGCCCATCGGCCTTCCCGACCGCACCACGATGGCGCGGTCGCCGCGGAATCACACCACCGTGGCGCGTGAAGGCGGCCGTTCGACCTTATCGGCACGCCACCGTGGCGCGGCTGTGGCAGATTCGCGCCACCGTGACGCGGTCGCCATCGCAGCCCCCTCCGCCCTCGGCGCCCAGGCCCACAAGGCGTGCGGTATGGCGTTCATCGTCCTCCACGGCTGGAGCCGCCTGCGTTACCGCTGAGGCGGGGTGGCCCGAGATGATGAAAACGCATTATACGAAGTGACAGATGCCACCGCCCCCTTGTCACATCCCGCGTAACGGCGCGGTGACCCCCTCGGGGCGCGGCTGCCTCCTCGTATACAATGGCGGGACCGCAACGCCGAGAACGGAGGCCCCATGTCCATCACGCCCGAGGAGGTCTTCGAGACCCTCAACATGGTCTCGCAGCAGAACCTCGACATCCGCACCGTCACCATGGGCATCTCCCTGGGCTCGTGCGCCGACCCCTCCATGGACGCCCTCTGCTCCAAGGTCTACGACCACGTGTGCCGCACGGCGGAGCGCCTCGTCCCCGTGGCGGAGTCGCTGGAGCGCGAGTATGGCATCCCCATCATCAACAAGCGCATCTCGGTGACGCCGGTGGCCCAGGTGGCCGCCGCCTGCCCCGACGAGGACCTCACCCCCGTGGCCCACGCCCTCGACCGCGCCGCGGAGACCCTCGGCGTCGACTTCATCGGCGGATTCTCCGCCCTCGTTCAGAAGGGCGTGGGCGACTCCGATCGCCGCCTCATCCAGTCCATCCCCGAGGCCCTGGCCGGGACCTCGCGCGTCTGCTCGAGCGTCAACGTGGCCACCCTGCGCGCCGGCATCAACATGGACGCCGTGCTGCTCATGGCCGAGAAGGTCTTCGAGTGCGCCGAGCTCACCCGCGACGAGCAGTGCGTGGCCGCCTCCAAGCTCGTGGTCTTCGCCAACATGGTGGAGGACTCCCCGTTCATGGCCGGCGCCGTCCACGGCACGGGCGAGGCGGACGCCGTGATCAACGTGGGCGTCTCGGGCCCGGGCGTCATGGCCGCCGCCCTCGAGCAGCTGCCCTCCACCGCGAGCCTCAACGAGGTCGCCGAGCGCATCAAGGAAACCGCCTTCAAGATCACCCGCGCCGGCGAGCTCATGAGCCGCGAGGCGGCAAGGCGGCTCGGCGTGGCCAAGGGCATCGTCGATCTCTCGCTGGCCCCCACCCCCGCCGTGGGCGACTCCGTGGCCCGCATCCTCGAGATCATCGGTGTGGGCGAGTGCGGCGGCCCGGGCACCACGTGCGCCCTGGCCCTGCTCAACGACGCCGTCAAGAAGGGCGGCGTCATGGCCAGCTCCAGCGTGGGCGGCCTGTCGGGCGCCTTCATCCCCGTGTCCGAGGACGCCGACATGATCCGCGCCGCCCGCGACGGCGCCATCTCGCTCGAGAAGCTCGAGGCCATGACCTGCGTGTGCTCCGTGGGCCTCGACATGATCGCCGTGCCGGGCGAGACCACGGTGGAGGCCCTGGCAGGCATCATCGCCGACGAGATGGCCATCGGCGTCATCAACAACAAGACCACGGCCGTGCGCATCATCCCAGCCATCGGCAAGGAGGCGGGCGACACCCTCGTGTTCGGCGGCCTCTTCGGCGAGGCGCCGGTCATGGCGGTGAACCCCCACGCCGGCACCGTCCTGGCCCACCGCGGCGGCCACTTCCCCGCGCCGCTCAACAGCCTCAAGAACTAGTCGGGGGGCAAGGCCCTGGCGACAGCCCGCCGTCCAACGCTATGCTGTGGCCCCGAGAGGGCGCCACACACGACGGGCACGAGGCCCAGGGAGGTTTCCATGGCCCGAACTTCGAGAGAGCGGCCGTCGGCAGGCCGCGGCCGTCCCGACCGCGGGGGCACCCACCGCCCGGGGCGCCGCGACGCCGCACCTGCCCACGGCAGGCCCGCGGCCGACGCACGCCCCTCCTCCCGAGGAGGCCGCACTGCCGCCCGCCCCGCCCACAGCGGGCGGGGCACGGGGTCGGTGGCGGCGTCGGCGGCCCACCGCGCGGCCCGGGCCGAGGCCCGGCAGAGCCGCGGCCGCGGCACGGGGCCCTCGCTCCCCGGCGCCCGCGCACACAGGGACCTCACAGGGCCCGGCACCCAGCGCCGGCCCTCCTTCCCCCTCCTCAGAAGCGCCGTCGGCCGCCCTGCCGCCCCGGCGCGCACCCTCCTCTGGGCCGCGGTCGCCGTGGCCGTGACGGCCGTCGCGCTCGTGGCGTCGTGCGTGGCCGGCAACGCCGAGGCAGCCCGCCTGGCCCCCGCCCGCACGGCGACGATGTCGGCCGTGGCCTCCGGCCCCCACGACCTCCTGTCGGGGGCCGCCTCCACCGCGACGGCCGCCTCCGACCTCGCCCAGGCCGTCTCTGCCATCCAAGGTCGGGGCGACACCGTGGGCTGGTACCTCTGCACCACCGACGGCACGGTCATCTCGGCCCACAACGAGGACACCGCCTACTACGCGGCCAGCGCCATCAAGGGCCCCTACGTGCTCTCTGTCCTCTCCGACGAGGGCGCGGGCGCCCCCGGCGGCCTCTCGGACTCCATGGCCAACGCCATCGTGGACTCCGACAACGACTCCTACTACCGGGTCAAGAGCGCCTTCGGCACCGACCGCATCAACGAATGGCTCGAGGCCGCAGGCTCCGCCGAGACCCTCGACGAGGACGCCGGCTCCTACGTGGACCTCACGCCCCGTCAGCTCGCCGGTCTCTGGGTTCAGGCCTACCCCTACATCCAGGCCCAGGACGCCGAGGGGGGCTCGTTCGCCGGGACGATCTTCTCCGAGCCCGCCAACAGCGTCATCCCGTCTTTGGATGGTGTCACCGCCAGCTGGTCCAAACCCGGCTGGATCGCCGTTGAGTCGGAGTCGTCCACCGTCAACGCGGGCGTGGTCGAGCGCGGCGACACGGCCTACGTCATCGCCGTCATGACCGACGACGGCGACGACTTCGAGCGCTTCGACCGGGTGGTCGTGGCACTGGACGCCCTCGGGCAGCTGGCCGTGACCGGGTCGGTGTAGCGCGGCGCCGGGGACGCGCCGTGCGTGGGCGCCCGCCTCAGGGGCGCCCGCTCTTCCAGCGGTCGAGGTGCTCGGCGAGACGGCGCTCCTCGGCACGCTCCCGCACGGCCTGGACGACGCAACCCGCCCCGAGGCCACACAGGTAGAACGCCGTGAAGATGAGCCAGGCACCAGGCCGGTCCACGGGGAACCAGCGGCACGTCACGGCCACCCAGGCGAGCAGCCCGTAGAAACCCACGCCGAAGAGCAGTACCCGCACCGGGTAGGAGACGCCCCTGATGAGGACGTCGGTGAAGAACACCGCCTGGAGCGCGGCGGCGATGGCGGAGGCGCCCAGGAGCGACCACCCGTAGCCCACCGACCCGTCCGCGACGAGCGTCCCCACGGCGAGGGCGACGACGCACGACACGGTGAAGATGACGCAGACCCTGACCGCGACCCCCGAGAGCACCGACGCCCACGACGGGCGTTCCGCACCGTGGGGGGCCCGGGTCCTCATGTCCGTTGCCATGGCTTGCCTCCTCAGTCCATGCCGAGGGCGTCCTTGAGCGGCCTCACGCAGCTGCGCGAGACCTGGAGCTCCTCGGCTGTGTCGAGCACGGCACGGAGCCGGCCGTTGATGTCGGGCCTGAGGGCGGCCACGTGGACGAGGTTCACGATGCATGACCTCGACGCCCGCACGAAGCCGACGTCCCCCAGGCGCCCCTCGAACTCGGCTAGGGTGAGGCGGCTCTCGAGCACCCGGTCGGCCGTGTAGGCGAAGCAGCGGCGGTCCACCGACTCCACGAAGCGCACCTCGGAGGCGGGGACGACGTAGGTGGCGCCGTCCTCGACGCCCACCACGGTGCGGTCGACGATCCTCAGGCGCGCGACGATGTCCGCGACCTCCTGGTCGAGCCGGGCGCAGCCGATGCGCACCACGGTCTCGGTGAACGCCGGGTCCTCGACGATCTCGACCCTCATGGGCCCTCCCTTCCTCGGCATCCACGGTGCCACGGACGCGCGCGTCGTCCGGCAGCGCCGGCGCGAGACGTCGTCAGGGCCGCGCGGGATGCGCCCACAGGTCCCCGGATGCCGTGGCACGGCTCACGGGTTGCAGGTGCCGCAGGGCTCGTAGCCCTCCTCGACGAGGTCGGAGCGGTCGCCGGAATATTCCTCCAGGTTGGCCGCCGACGCCGAGGCGAGCCCGGGGCAGTCGGGCCGGTGGAACCGCCGCGAGCGGACGTTGACCACATAGCCGCCGCGCTCGGTGCCGCCCACCGGGGGCAGCGCCGCCACCGCCTCCCCGCGGGTGCCGTCGGCCTCGGACTCGCCGGTGGCGTAGTCGATGGAGACGCCGGGCTCCACGTTATGGCAGAAGACGTCGAACGACAGCTCGCCGTCGCCCTCCACGCAGCGGGCCTCCAGGCGCACGCCGCGGCAGACCTCCTCGTCGCCCACGAAGACGGGCGTGGCCCGGTAGAGCACATGGTGGGACGTTCTGCGCACGTGGTCGGCCACCGACGTCTCGTAGGGCACCATGGACCCGGCGTTCATGGTCCGGGTGCCGGTGACGAGGTTGCGCTCGTTGGCGTCCTCGCCGGTGAGGCTCCAGGCGATGAGGTGGCAGCGGTTGTAGAGCATCTCGCCGTCCACCCACGGGTAGCTCGCCTGGCGCCAGCCCGTGGGGCGGACCTCGGAGATGGCCCCACGCTCGCCGGTGGGCATCGTCTCCTCGCACACGTTGGCGTAGGCGGCACCGCAGCGCCCCTCGCCGTCCAGCGGCGCATAGTCCTCGAAGGCGTCCGTGCGCCCGTCGTCGGCGCCGAAGTCCGCCTTTCCGTCGCCCACGGGGACCACGAGGTCGCCCTCGAAGGCAGGCACGTCCTCGATCCGGCCGTCCGCCGAGAGGCCCGGCGGCTCGGGCTGCGGGCGGAGCGGCGCGGCGGCGCGCCAGGCGAGGCCGGCGCCGGGCAGGAACAGGACCGCGGCGAGGGCGACGAGGCAGACGGCCCGGAGGAGCCGCGTCCGGCCGCGTCGCGCCGTGCGGCGGCTCACAGCCCCTTGCCGCCGTCCCCGTCCCCGGCACCCGGGGCGTCGACGGGGGCGGAGGGGGCGCCGTCGGTGAGGGTCACGGAGCGCAGGGTGCGCTCCATGGCGTTGGTGCGGGTGGTGATGATCTTGTCCACGGCGTCGCCGGCGAGGTCGATGCGGCGCTTGGCCTGGCGCAGGGCGTCCTGGTAGCGGGGCAGCTCGGCGCGCACGGCCTGGAGCACGGCCATGACCTCGTTGGTCTGGCGCTGGAGCGCGAAGGTCTGGAACGAGAGCTGGAGGCTGTTGAGCAGGGCGGCCATGGTGGACGGGCCCGCCACGACCACGGAGTGCTCGCGCTGGAGCCGCTCCACGAGCCCCGGGGTGGAGACCACCTCGGCATAGAGCCCCTCGAAGGGCAGGAACATGATGCCGAAGCCCGTGGTGGCCGGCACGGACAGGTACTTGGAGGAGATGTCCCTGGCCTCCTGGCGTATGCGCGCCTCCAGCTCCTTACGCGCCTTGGCCGCGGCCTCGGCGTCGCCCGCCCCCTGGGCGTCCACGAGGCGGCCGTAGAGGTCGCCGGGGAACTTGGCGTCGATGGGGAGCAGGACGGGGTCGCCGCCCTCCACGGGCACCCTGACGGCGAACTCCACGCGGTCGCGGCTCCCGGGCTTGCAGGCCACGTCGCAGGCGTACTGGTCGGGCGCCAGGACCTCCGACAGGATGGCGCCCAGCTGTACCTCGCCCAGGATGCCGCGGGTCTTGACGTTGGAGAGCACCCTGCGCAGGTCGCCCACGTCCGAGGCCAGGGCCTGCATGGAGCCGAGGCCGCGGTGGACCGACTCCAGCTGGTCGCTGATCTGGCGGAACGACGTGGCGAGGCGGTCGTTGAGGGTGCGCTCGAGCTTCTCGTCCACGGTGGCGCGCATCTGCTCGAGCTGGCGCGCGTTGTCCTCGCGGATGGAGGAGAGCTGCCCCACCACGGTGTCGGTGGTGCGGGCCAGCTGCAGGCCCACGGTGGACGACATGGTGTCGAGGCGCCCGTCCACCGACCTCAGCCGGTCGGCCACGTCCTGGCGCAGGGCCTCCATGGAGCGCAGGCCCTGGCCCTGGGCGCCGTCCACGCGGGCGAGCGACGAGGCCAGCGAGCCGGCGTCGTCCGCCTGGCGGCGGCCGAGGTCGGACACCGCATCGGCGGCGGAGCCGGCGGCCCGGGCGGCCCGGGCGGCGACGAGGCAGGCGGCCACGGATGCGGCGGCGGCCACGACGGACAGGAGCAAGACGAGGACGTCCATGGGACCCCTTTCGCGACGGTTCGTGGGCATCCCATCATGGCACGGCCACGGCCGCCCGCAGTGCGCCAAAAGGTCCCTCCCAAAATGAACCTGATTGATTCCTGTAATTTTACATCTATACTGATGGATAGGATCTCCCTTCCCGGGCGCAGCCTTGGAGCCCCGGCGCGGTTGGGGTAGAACACGGGATGTCCTGGAACCGAGCATTCGCGCGTCCCCGCGGCGCGCCGGAAGGTAGGAATCGTGTCAGATACGGTCAGGTGGGGCGTCCTCGGCGCGGGAACCATCGCCAAGAGGTTCGCCGCCTCCCTCGCGGGGGAGCCCCGGGGCACCCTCGTCGCGGCCAGCGGCCGCACCCCCGCCCACGTGGAGGCCTTCGCCTCCGAGTTCCGCTGCGAAGCCTGCGCGGACCACGACGCCCTGCTCGCCCGCGACGACGTGGATGCCGTCTACGTGGCGTTGCCGGCGTCGATGCACGCCGAGTGGTCCGTCAAGGCCCTCGAGGCCGGCAAGGCGGTGCTCTGTGAGAAGCCCGCGGCCCTCACCGCGGCCGAGTTCTCCCGGGTGGCCCAGGCGGCCATCGACCACGACCGCCTCTACGTCGAGGCCATGAAACCGCGATTCACCCCGCTCTACCAGAAGGTCCGCGGGCTCGTCGCCGACGGTGCCATCGGGGAGGTGGGGTCCGTGGCCTTCACCCTCAGGCGCACCATCGAGCACGGCGACGGCCACTGGTACAACGACCCGGTGGGCGGGGGCGCGGCCCTCGACCTCGGCATCTACGGCGCCGCCTGGGCCGACGAGTACGCGAAGGGGGCGATCTCGGTCGAGGGGTGCTCGCACACCTACCGCGACGAGGTGGACCGCGCAGACCGCTGCGAGCTCACCTTGGGCGACGTGGCGTGCACGATCGACGTCTCGGCCGACGCCGCCGACGACTCCCGCGTGGTCGTCTCCGGCAGCCTCGGGTCCATAGAGGTGCTGGAGGTCACCCGCCCCGAGCGTGCCGTGCTGCGCCGCGACGGCGCCGACGACGAGCTCGTGGAGTGCCCGCTGCCCGGCGACGACTTCTCGGCCGAGATCGCCTCGTTCACCGAGTCCCTGCTCTCCGGCGCCCAGGAGAGCCCCGTCATGCCCCTGTCCGACTCCCTGCGCTGCGCCCGTATCGTGGACGCCGTGGCATCGGGCTACGACCGCTACGCCGTGGCCGAGGCCCTGGGCGCGGAGCTCGGCGAGGACTGCGTGACCCTCGGCGAGCCCATGGCCGCCCACACGACCTTCCACCTGGGCGGCCCCGCCGACGTCTTCGTGACGCCGCGCGGCGCGGGCGGCCTCGCCTCCTGCCTCCGTGTGCTCCGCGAGCACGGCGCGCCCCACTTCATCCTGGGCAAGGGCTCCGACCTCCTGGTCTCCGACGCCGGCTACCGCGGCGTCGTGGTGGACATGACCCGCGGCCTCGACGACGTCTCCCACGACGGGTGCCGCGTCACGTGCCAGG
>CBCSOI010000045.1:0-9107 GCA_965141595.1 uncultured Atopobiaceae bacterium
AACGACTTCTCCAAGATCCAGGGCCGTTTTGACACCCGCCTCTCGCTCTCCAGCTCCGGGGTTGACGAGGTCATCCAGCGCCGCATCCTGGAGAAGACGCCCACCGCCAGGCAGGTGCTCGAGGCCGAGTACGCCGAGGACGCCTCCGTGCTGGCCAACCTCTTCACCTTCAAGGACGCCACGGCGGACCTCCGCGGCTTCCGATCGGCGGACGAGTTCTCGCGCTCGTTCCCGTTCCCCAGCTACCAGTTCCGCATCGCCCAGCGCGCCATGAGCGAGATCCGCAAGCACGGCAGCTCGGGCAAGCACCTCTCCAGTGGCGAGCGCTCCATGATCAGCGGCTTCAAGGAGACGGCCCAGGCCGTCAAGGCCGAGGACCAGCGCGTGCTCGTGCCGTTCTGGCGCTTCTACGACACCCTGGCCACCTTCATGGAGAGCCATATCCGCCAGGTGATCGACCGCGCCGATGAGGCCGCCAGGGTGGGGGAGGGCCTGGAGCCCCGGGACGTGGAGGTGCTCAAGCTCCTCTACCTGGTGCTCTACGTGGACGACGTACCTTCCAACCTTGAGAACCTCGTGGTGATGATGACGTCGTCCATCGACGAGGACCGCATGGCCCTGCGCGCCTCTGTGGCCGAGTCCCTGGATCGCCTGGTCAAGGAGAACTACGTGGGCCGCATGGGCGACACTTACCGGTTCCTTACTGACGACGAGCAGGAGATCGCCCGCCAGATTGCGCGCGAGGAGCCCGACAACGGCACCATGGTCAACGCCATCAGCGACGCCCTCTTCAACCGGATCTTCGAGGACACCAAGGTCTCTGTGGGCGTGAACTCCTTCCCGGTGGAGAAGCGCGTGGACGGCATCCGTATGCAGGGCAACCCCGGTGGCCTGCTGTTTGAGGTGCGCAGCCCCATCTCCGAGGCCGTGCCCCGCGAGCAGCTGCTCCTCGACTCCAGCGGCCAGGCCATCCTGGTGCTCCCCGAGGACGCCCCCTATTGGGACAGGCTGTACCGCGCCGCCCAGATCGACTCCTACATCAAGAAGAAGAACTACGGAGCCCTCAGCCCCAACGAGAGGAAGATTATCCAGGCCCGGCAGGAGGAGTCCGCGGACCTCAAGAAAGAGGCGCAGTCCGAGATGTTCACGGCGGTGGCCAACGGCGCCCTCTACGTGAACGGCGAGGAGGTCCAGAACCAGGGCATGGCCGCGAGCAAGCGCATCGACGACGCCCTCAGGCGCCTGGTGGCTTCCGTCTACGACAAGCTCGACCTCATCCAGAGCACGGCGCAGGACGACTCCAGCATCACGGAGCTCTTGCACAACCCCCTCACCACGGACGGCGGCCAAGGCAACCCCGAGGCCGTGCAGGCCATGGGCAACTACCTCACCGGCAGGAAGCGCAACCACATCAAGACCACCATGGAGGACGTCCAGAAGACGTTCCAGGACAGGCCCTACGGCTGGCGCGAGGTGGACGTGGCCGCCACCATGGCCCGTCTCATCGCCGCCAAAGACGTGGAGGTGCGCGTTGCCGGCGCGGTGCTGGCACCCACGGACCCCAAGCTGCCGGGCTACCTCCGCAAGCCCAAGCTCACCCCCAAAGCCGCGGTGGGGATCCGCGAGCGGGTGACCGAGAGCACCCTCGCCCGTTCCCGCGACGTCGTCGTCACGCTGTGCAGGCCGAGCTTCTCCCTCCCTCTGGAGGAGGACGCCCTGCACAAGGGCGCCCAGGAGGAGCTCGAGGGGCTGCTGGGCACCCTTGAGGGTTGGCTTGGCAACGAGTACCGGAGAAACCCCGGCTATCCCGGGCACAGCGCTGTGGCCGACGCCAAGAACACCGTCAAGGGGCTGCTGGACCTCGCGACATCTCCCAGTGACTTCTTGCAGGCCATCGCCAAGCGCGATGCCGAGCTCGAGGACCTTGCAGAGGACCTCGAGGACGTGAGGACGTTCTTCAACGGGTAGGCTCCGCTGTGGGACAGGGCGTCCAAGCTCGCCGGCGACAGCGCCGAGCGCGACTACCTGGAGTACGAGCCCTCGGTTGCCGGGGCCTACAAGACCTTGGACGAGGTCCTGGGAAGCCGTAACCCCTACGGACGCATCAAGGACCTTGCCGACCCCATGCAGGTGGTCGAGCGCGCCCATGAGGAGGCGGTCGCACAGAAGCGCGAGGAGCTCGATCGGTTTGTAGCCGGCATCTTCTCGGACGTCGAGGACTACGCCCACGAGAAGGGCGTGAGGCTGTCCGACATCGCTCAGCAGCGCACGTCGTTTGAGGGACAGGTGCGGGGGAGCGGCTCCCTCGTGGCGCTGGATGCCTTGAAGACGCGTGTGACCAACGCCCAGAACCAACTCATGGCCAGCGTGGACCGCGAGTACGAGCGCATCAACGCCCCCAAGGCGCCTACGGGCCGCATCAATAGGGAGAACCCGTCCGAGACATCGAGGCAGGCACCCGCGCCTGCGGCTCCTCCCAAGCCCAAGGCAAAGGAGGTCCCAAGGGCGGAGGCCTTCCAGCCGGCCCTGCTGGAGTCTGCGGAGGATATCGATTCCTACATCAATAAGGTTCGCAATCGTCTGATGCAGAGGCTGGCCGACGCGAACGGCCCCATCCGTCTCTCCTAGTCCGCCTGGAGGCAATGCTGTGGATACCTCGTCCCTCGAGAAGTTTGCCCTTGCCGCCCGCCACGCCCTGGAGGAGGGCGTGGCCCAGCGGCTCTACGCCCTGGCGCTGGACGACGACGGTCGGCGGGAAACCCCCGCCGGCAGCGACGTCGTGCGCGGCCGGGTGCTGTCCAACCGGGAGCGGGCCTGGCGCGACGTGCTCCTGGCCGTAATCGACGAGGAGGGCCTCGCCGCCTTCTCCTCGCGCATGGCCTACACGTGGTTCAACCGCCTGCTGGCCATCCGGTACATGGAGGTGCACGGCTTCCTGCCGTGTCGCATGCGCATGCTCTCAAACGCGGAGGGCGCCTTTGAGCCCGAGGTCCTCGCCCGGCCCTTTGAGGTGGAGGTGGAGGGGCTCGATGAAGGGGAGGTGGCCGCCCTCGTCGCCTCCGGCGACGACGAGGCGCTCTTCCGCTGCTTCCTGCTGGCCCAGGTGAACGAGCTGGCCGCCATGATGCCGCAGGTGTTTGGCGAGGTGGGGGCGGCGGAGTCGCTCACCTTGCCCGACAACCTGCTGTCCCGGAACGACGGCAACGCCGTGTACATTGCGGTGCGGGACCTCCCGGAGCGCCCCGTTGATGGGGAGGGGAATCCCCTCCAGAGCGTCTGGTGGCCCAAGGACGAGGACGGGGATGCCGATCCCACGGAGATCCTCGGCTGGCTCTACCAGTTCTACAACGCCGAGGCGAGGGCGGAGTATAACTCCTCCAAGCGCAAGGCCACCGAGGAGGACCTGCCCGTGGCCACCCAGCTCTTCACCCCGCGCTGGATTGTGCGCTACCTGGTGGAGAACTCCCTGGGTCGCCTGTGGCTGGGGTCCCGCCCGGGCTCGCGTCTCAAGGAGAGAATGCCCTACTACGTGGCCCCTGAGGAAGGGGAGGGGGGCGGTTCTCCCACCGGGTCGATCTCTGCCGAGTCCATCACCCTTTGCGACCCGGCGGCAGGCTCCGGCCACATGCTGGGCTACGCCTTTGGGCTCCTGTGCGCCATGTACGAGGAGGAGGGCTACCGCCCCCGCGACGTGCCGGCCCTCATCCTCGAGAAGAACCTCCAAGGGTTTGAGGTCGACCCCAGAGCGGCCCAGATTGCGGCCTTCCGCCTGCTTATGCTAGGCCGCGAGCAGGACCGCCGCCTCCTCTTCCGGGGCGTGGAGCCCAAGATCACGGTCTTTGGGGACGTGCGCCTTGAGGACGGCCCCCTGGAGATGACGGCCTTGGAGGAGGACCCCGGCCTGCGCGACGTGCTGGCCCACCTGGGCGAGGTGGGGAGCCTCTGGCGTCCTGCTGAGAGTGACGTGGCGACCCTGCGCACCACGGCCGCCCAGCTCTCCGACAATGACATCTTTGAGCGTGATGCCAAGGTGCATGTGGAGCGGGCCCTGGCCTGCGCCGACGCCCTCTCCCAGACCTTTGACGTGGTGGTGACCAACCCGCCGTACATGGGGAGCTCGAGGTTTAACGCTTGGATGTCGCGGTGGATTAAGAGGAACTATCCAGACGTTAAGGGCGATTTCTGCACCTGCTTTATCGAGAGGTCCATGGGACTTCTCTCTGCTCAAGGCTACGGAGCCTTGAGCACCTCCAATGTGTGGATGTTCCTCACCTCATATGAAAAGCTACGGAACAAGCTGATTGACAACTTTGACATTGCCACCCTCGTACAGCTTTCTGTTCACGGTTTTAAGGGTATCGCGGCTCAGGTGATGGCGTTTGTTTTCCGTCGGGGTTATACGGGGGAGCGCGGGGCCTATATTCGCCTGAATGATTTTGACCATCACTCGCTGCAGGAGTCGAAGACCCTCGAGGCCATCCAAAACCCCGACTGCGGCTGGTTCTACCGGGCCGACGCCTCCCGCTTCCACGAGATCCCCGGCAGCCCCATTGCCTACTGGGCTAGCGATGCAGTGTTCGACGCATTTAATAGGGGTGTGGCTTTGAGTCGGATTGCAAAGCCTCGACAAGGCCTGGCAACAGCCGACGACGCTCGCTTTCTTCGTTTGTGGTGGGAGGTGTCGTCGAGTAATACAAAAGTCGATTCTCCTAATGCAGTTTGTGCAGCTAATTCAAGGAAGAAATGGTTCCCATTTAACAAAGGGGGGTCATTTCGCAAATGGTATGGTAATAATAACTATTTAGTTAATTGGATGGACGATGGAGTCGAATTAAGGGGGTTCAGCAGGTCAGTAGTTCGCAATGCTGATACTTACTTTATGCCCTCTGTTACCTGGACAAACGTTTCAAGCGGGAAGATTTGCGCTCGTTATTCGCCGGCGGGATCACTTTATGGAAATAGGGGACCTAGCTTATTTGCTCCCCAGAATCAGCTATTGACCATCCAGGGGGTATTGAATAGCTCTGTCATGAATGGCCCTGCCTCTATTTTGTCTCCATCCCTAACGTTTGAGGTCGGGCAGGTTGCCTTATATCCCATTCTGGAAGATGAAGACAAAACGGTTGAAATTGCAAATCTGGTTCGAGATTTACGGTCCGACTCTCAGGTCGACTGGGATTCGAAGGAGACGTCTTGGGGATATCGCCGATCTTCAATGGTCTAAGTGAACCGTTATGAGGCGCAACTTTAAGTGGACTGAGGAAATAAAACAGATTCCAGACCGTGACACTCTTGTTTGGCTCTACAAAAAATATGTACTCGACTGTCCTGTTCCTGGCGTTTCGAATCGAGGGCATGATTTTAAGCAGCTTCAGTGGGCTGGTAGTAAACAAAAAAAGCTCTGTAGACTATTGATGAATAGATCAAGTCTTACAAATTCGACATGGTTGGCACTTGACAAGAAGGATGAGCTGATTAATCAGCTGGCAAGCAATAATGTGCTGCAGGCTTATGAAGTGAACCAAGAGTTTGCTTATTACTATAAAGCGAATAATTCGAAAGCGAGTGGACTGTTCTACTTGATTAGAAATGCTCTTGCGCATGGATCATTTCATTTTCATCGATGCGCTAAGGGGGACTGTCTTGCGTTTGAAACAACAAGAAGTGGCCAGATAAGAGGACGGGCGTTAATCCGGATAGAGAGCCTTCGTACTTGGAGATATATATTGAATAATGCAGATAAGTATTAATATTTACTGTCGTGGCTAGGAGGCCCTAACGTGACCCTCATCGCTGATAAATACCTCGCCCTCAAAGCCGAGGTCAACGAGCGCTTCGACCGCCTAAAGGCCAACGAGGAGGAGCTTAACCGCATCTTCGCCAAGATCTACCATATGGAGGGCGAGGTCCCCATCGAGGTGGAGGACAAGTATGTCTCCGTGGCGCGGATCTTCGACACCGAGGATGAGATTCCCGAGTCCTTCAAGGGCAACAAGTATGTGCGCACCAAGCGGGATGAGATTGTCTCCCTCATCTCCTACGCCGTGGGTTGCATGTTCGGCCGCTGGTCCCTGGACAGGGACGGCCTCATCCTGGCGGATGCCGGCTCCACCGTGGAGGACTACCTGGCCAAGCTGGCAGAGGACGGCGTGACCGAGCCCACGTGGATGCCCGACGCCACCAACGTGCTCCCCATCACCGACGACGTCTACTTTGAGGACGACCTCGCCTCCCAGCTCTTTCGCTGGGTGGAGACCGTCTACGGCAAGGAGTCCCTGGAGGAGAACCTCGCCTTCATCGCGAATGCCCTCAAGCCGGACGCCAGAGCCACCCCGCGCGACGTCATCCGCGAGTACCTCATCAAGGAGTTCTACAAGAATCACCTCTCCACCTACAAGAAGCGGCCCATCTACTGGCAGCTGGACTCCGGCAAGAAGAACGGCTTCAAGGCCCTCTTCTACCTGCATCGCTACCGCCCGGACCTTCTGGCCCGCGTGCGCACCGAGTACGTGCACCCCCAGCAGCAGCGCTTCCGCGCGCGGCTGGATGCGCTTGACTCCGAGCTCTCCTCCGCAACGCCCAAGGAGAAGGCCCGCATCAACAAGGAGCGCAAAAAGGTGGAGGCCCAGGTCGCAGAGCTTGCCGTCTGGGAGGAGGCCCTGCACCACGCGGCGGACCAGATGGTGGAGCTTGACCTGGATGACGGCGTGAAGGTGAACTACGCCAAGTTGCAGGAAGCCGCCCGGGGCGAGGGCCTGCCCAAGAAAGTGAACCTGCTCACGCCCATCAAGTAACGGCTGCCGCGGTTAGAAACAGAGGGAACCAGTGGAGATCGCAGAGATACGGGACAGGCTCGTGGAGCTGTTCGAGGGCCGCCACACGGAGGGTGCGGCCCCCACGGTCGTGGTCTGGCACGACCCCGACCGCAACTTCGAGGACGTCCTCGACCAGGTGGAGCTGCCCGGCGTCACGGTGCTCCGGGAGGAGCGCGACCACCTCTTTGAGCTCAAGCGCCGCCTCAACGACGATCTGGCAGACCAGGACGTCCTGGTCTGGCGTCCCCGCGAGCGCAACCTGGAGGGTGACTGGCTCGCCGACGTCGAGGCCCGGGCCACCCCCTTCTCGGCCGACGCCGTGTCCATGATCCTCCAGGACCTCAACGCCGCGGACACCCGCGAGCTCAGGGACTTCGTGCGTGCGCACGGCAAGGCCCTCGCCGCCAAGAGCACGGCCAAGCGTCTCAAGGAGGTCGCCGGCTCATACGGCTCGGCCCGGGAGCTGGAGGCGGCCCTCGTGGCGGCGCTTCTGGGGTCGGGCGCAGAGCCCGAGGCCTCGTCCATCGTGCGTGCGCTCCTCGTGGCCGATGGGGACAGTCTGGAGAAGGCCCTCAAGAAGCTCAAGCGCCACGCCATGGACGGTGCGCTCCAGCGCATGGTGGGGGAGTGGACCGGCTACACCGGGGACCTCTCCAACACGGACGCCCTGGGCAAGCGCCTGCTCACCGGCGCCCTTGCGGCGGCCCTGGGCGCCGACGCCTCCGCCGAGATGGCGGCGGTGGTCACCCCCGAGCAGGCGGCTATGGCCATGGACGTCTTCCGCCAGTGGGTGGCTTCCGGCAAAGACGCCGACGTGCTGGACGATCTCGTGGACCGCTTCTCAGACCCCGGCGTCCGCGGCTATCTGGAAGGCCTGCCCTCCGACGCCCTCCTCAACGTGGACGTGCTGCCCGTGGTGGACGAGGTGCTCCTCAACCGCGCCTTCTCGCAGGTGCTGGCGGGCACCGACGACTTCCGCGCCATCGAGCACCTGGTGCAGGTCCGCCAGGGCATGGCGTGGTACGGGCGGATTGAGGGCTACTACTCCGTGCTGGCGGCCATCGCGGCCATGCTCGCGTGGTGGCGCGACAACCCCGGCTTTGCGGAGGCGGCGGACGCCAAGGCGGTGTGGAAGCGCTACACCGAGACCCTCTGGAAGATGGACGGCCTCTACCGGCGCCTGATCGGCCACGCGGCCAGGACCTCCCTCGACTACGTGGACGCGGTGGACGACCTCTGCCGGGACGCCGTCCGCCTCATGGAGGCCCGCTACAAGGAGGAGTTCCTCGTCCCGCTGGACAGGCGCTGGATGGCGGCGGCCGGAAAGGACTTTGAGAGCCGCGGCTACGTGGACGGCATCGACCGTTCCTGCCACTTCTTCCTCCCCGACGGCGCCGACGACAGGCGCCGGTGCATGGTCGTCTCCGACGCCCTGCGCTATGAGGTGGCCCAGGAGCTCGCCGACCGCGTGGGCCGGGAGACCGTCTGGGAGGTGGACATGGGCGCCATGCAGGCGCAGTTTCCAACGGTCACCTCAGTGAACATGGCCGCCCTGCTGCCCCATACGACCTTTGTCTTTGCGGAGGACGGCGAGGACGGCTTCAAGGTGCTGGTGGACGGCGTCCAGGCCAGGGACCGCGGGCTGCGGCAGAACGTCCTGCGCGGGAGCTGCCCCTCGGGCCTGTGCGTGGGCTACGAGGACTACATGTCCCGGGGCCGCGACGAGCGCAAGGGGCTCGTCGGCGACGCCAAGGTGGTGTACGTCTACCACAACACCATCGACGCCACGGGGGACCGCGCCCCCACGGAGAACGACGCCTTCCAGGCCTGCGGCCGCGCGGTGGACGAGCTCTTTGCCCTCGTGAAGCGGCTGGGCGCCGACTACCCCTCCGCCAGGATCACCGTGACGGCCGACCACGGCTTCCTCTACACCCGCGACCCCCTGGACTCCGCGGACTCCGTCCCGGTCTCTGCCGTGGTGGAGGGCTCCGTCGTGGGGTCGGGGCGGCGCTACGTGGTGGCCGAGAAGCCCGTGGAGGCTTCCCAGCTGCAGCATGTGAGCCTGGACCACCTGTCTGGCGGCCGCCTCGTGGGCCTCACGCCCCACGGCTGCGTGCGCTTTGCCCAGCCCGGCGCCGGCGGCAACTTGGTCCATGGCGGCCTGTCCCTGCAGGAGGTCTGCGTGCCCAGGCTGACGGTCACGGCCAGGCGCCGGGGCTCCAAGGGCGCCCAGGAGCCCACGGCCGCCGCGCTGGAGCTGGTGAGCCCCCTCTCCGTCATGAGCAACACCAT
>CBCSOI010000046.1:0-9101 GCA_965141595.1 uncultured Atopobiaceae bacterium
ACCAGGGCACCCGGGAACTGGTGAAGCGCTGCGCCCAGGAGCTCCTCGCCGAGGCCTCCGACCGCGGCCGCTCCGGGGGCGCCGCCGCCCTCGCCGCCCTCGCCGACGAGGTCCCGGGCCGCTGGGAGGGGGCCGAGGCGTCCTTCGCGGACGGCACCCTCTCGGCCGAGTTCCGGCGCCCCTCCGGCCGGACGCTCTCCGTGGAGCTGGGGCTCGCCCCCGACGGCTCGGTGTCCGTGACCGCCTGGCGCCCGGGCACCCTCTGGGAGGAGCCCTCCATCGGCCTCTGGCAGGGGCCCTGACCCGCATGCCCCGGCGTCTCGCCCGGCACCCCGTACCCGACCCGACCCCCAGGAGCACCCCATGGACATGACCGCCCTGCTCTCCGACATGATCGACAAGGGCGCCTCCGACGTCTTCATCGTCGCAGGCCTCCCCGCCACCTGGGCCTCCGGCGGCCGCCAGCACCGCCTCGACGGGGCGCCGCGCATGCCCGCCGACACCCGCGAGGCCGTGGCCGCCGTCTATGCCCTCGCGGGCAGGCCTATGGCGCCCTTCGAGGAGTCGCGCAACCACGACGACGACTTCTCGTTCTCCATCGCCGGCCTGGGGCGGTTCCGCGCGAACGTGTTCCGGCAGCGCGGCAGCCTGGGCGCCGTCATCCGCGTCATCCCGTTCGCGCTGCCCACGCCCGAGGAGTTCGGCATCCCCGAGCAGGTCATGGCCTGCGCCGACTTCAACAAGGGCCTCGTGCTCGTGACCGGTCCCGCGGGCGCCGGCAAGTCCACGACGCTGGCCTGCCTCATCGACCGTCTCAACCACACCCGGTCCGGCCACGTGGTGACCATGGAGGACCCCATCGAGTTCGTGCACCGCCACAACACCTGCATCGTGACCCAGCGCGAGGTCCCCACCGACGTCGCCACCTACGGCGAGGCCCTCAGGAGCGCCATGCGCGAGAGTCCCGACGTCATCCTCCTCGGCGAGATGCGCGACCACGAGACCATGGCCACGGCCGTGACGGCCGCCGAGACGGCCCAGCTCCTGTTCTCCACGCTCCACACCACGGGCGGCGCCTCCACGGTGGACCGCATCGTGGACGCCTTCCCGTCCACCCAGCAGCGCCAGATCCGCCTGCAGCTGGCCATGGTGCTCCAGGCCGTGGTGTCCCAGCAGCTCGTGCCTGCCGTGGACGGCGGCGTGGCGGCGGCCTTCGAGGTCATGGTCGCCAACACCGCCATCCGCAACCTCATCCGCGGCGAGAAGACCCACCAGATCGACTCCGTCATAGCCTCGAGCGCCGGCGAGGGCATGCTCTCCATGGACGGCAGCCTCTTCGGGCTCGTGCGCTCCGGCACCGTCGCCCGGGAGACGGCCCTGCGCTACGCCAACCACCCCGAGGCCCTCTCCCGCCGCCTCTCCGCCGCGGGCCTCTGACCGGCCGCGTCCCACCCCGAGCACCGAGGAGCCACCCATGACCGTCTTCCACACCCCTGCCATCGGCGCCAACGGCGACGCCTCGTGCCCCGAGGTCCTGGCCGAGGTCTCCCTCGAGTTCCTCGACCGCATCCCCGGCGGCATCTTCCGGTACCGGGCCGACGACGGGGCGGAGCTCGACTTCGTGAACCGCGGGCTCCTCGAGCTGTTCGGGTGCCACACCTACGAGCAGTTCGTCGAGCTCACGGGCAACAGCTTCTGGGGCATGGTCCACCCGTGCGACCGTGAGCGCGTGCGGGCGGCCTGCGACCCCGAGACCGTGCAGGACGACCGTGTGCGCTACCGGGTGGTGCGCCGCGACGGCCGGGTCCGCTGGGTGGAGGACCATGGGCGCCATGTGGTGGACTCCGCGGGCGCCCCCTGGTACTACGTGACGCTGCTCGACGTCACCGAGACCGTGCGGCTCCAGGAGGAGCTCGACGCCGCCAACGAGCGCCTGGAGGCCGTGGCCATGCTGGACACCTACCAGCAGCAGGCCGAGGAGGACGGGCTCACCCGCGTGCCCAACCGCTCGGGCATCCGCCGCCGGGTGGCCGAGCTGCTCGAGGCCTCCCAGGGCCGACCGTGCACGTTCTTCATGATCGACATCGACGACTTCAAGGCCATCAACGACACCTTCGGGCACCCCGCGGGCGACGGCGTGCTCAAGGCGCTGGCCCGGCACCTGCGCAACACGGTGCGCCACGACGACGTGGTGGGCCGCATGGGCGGCGACGAGTTCGTGGTCTTCTGCATGGGCCTGGGGGAGGGCCCCGCCCGGGAGGCGCTCGCCGGGCGCCTCAAGGACTGGCGCTTCCCCCACGGCCGGGCCGACGACGGCGATCTCGCCCTCGAGACGCCCACCCTGTCCATGGGCGTGGCCAGCTCCTCCGACTCCTCCGTCACCCTGGACGACCTCTACGCCCTGGCCGACGCGGCCCTCTACCGGTCCAAGGAGGCCGGCAAGGACCGGGTGACGTACACGTCGGTGGGGGAGGGGCCGGACCCGGCCTGACGGACATCGGGTTGCCTATTCTTCCCGCTGTGCCCACGTTTTCCCACTTTACGGGGAATCGGTTAAATAAATCAATCTATTACCGTGGGTCTTCGCCTTGTAGACCCATTGATTACCGCCGATGAAGTGGCGACTATCCTCCCTCTCGCTGCTATGATAGGGCTGCTCTTTACATGAAACCTGAAATACGGGGTCAGAAGGCGGGAGGGGGTCCCATGGCGTGTTCGAGGAGGTCGTTCCTGGGCGCCGTGGGCCTCGCCCTGGCATCGGCGGCGACCGTCGGCTGCTCGCGGGACCCCGAGACCTTCGTCTCCTACGCCCCCCGGGCCGAGGCACGGCAGTCCGTGACCCTCACGGTGCTCGGGAGCTCGGGGCCCTACTTCGACCACTCGGTCGTGTCCGCCGCCGCCGACTCCTTCATGGATGAGAACCCCGAGGTGCTTCTCTCCTACGACAACGTCGAGGGCGACCTCTACGCCACGGCGTTCGAACGGCGCCTCTCCACGGGCCACCTCGACGACGTCTTCATGCTCGACCCGTCCCAGGCCCGCATGGTCGCCGCCGCCGGGCAGACCTGTGACCTGTCGGGCCTCGCCGGCACCGAGGCCTTCGACGCCTTCGTCGACGAGGCGGCCCGCGATCCCGAGGGACGCCTCGTCTCCGCCCCCACGAGGGTCGCGCCCTTCGCGCTCTTCTGCGGCACGGAGGCCTGCTCCGCGGCCGGTCTCTCGGCCCCATCGTCGCTGGACGGGCTGCTGGGCCTCTGCCGCCGCTGGGACGGGGACGGCCCCCTCCTGGAGGGCGACGCCCTCGCACTCGGCCGGGCCCTCGTGCAGGGCCCCCGTGTCCTCTCCCTCGGCACCGGTGCGGCCGCCGTCATCTCGGCCGCGGCCGGGGACCCCGCCGCCCTCGCAGGGCTCTTCCTGGACGACCTCGCCCGGCTCGAGGCGCTCGTCGCCACCGGTTCGCTTCGCCTCTCCCCCGACCGTCCGGGCGAGCAGGGATGGGACGGCTCGTCCGCGTTCGCGGCGGGCGGCGCCCCCCTCATGGTCTCGGGCTCCTGGGCGGCGGGGCGGCTGCTCCGCGACCATGCCGACCTCGGCTGGTCCGTGGAACCCCTCCCGGGGCCCGACGGGCGCCCCTTCGTCGTGTGCGACCTCGACGCCTGCGTGGCGGTGAACGGCACCACCGAGCACGGCGACCAGGCCCGCGCCTTCGTGGAGTACCTCCTGCGCCCGGAGGCCATGTCCGGCTACTGCAACGACGAGTCGTGCTACCGCCCCGTGGCCTCGGCCGCCGTCGACGGCGAGCACCGGCTGCCCTACGCCCGGCTCGTGTCCGAGGGGCGCGCCGTGGCCGGCAACGGCCTGCAGTACCCCGACGGCTTCGACCGCGCCCTCTCCGCGGCCGTCGAGGCCGTGTTCTCCGGCGCCCCGTGCGCCTCGGCCCGCGACACCATGGCCCGCGCCCTCGCGGGCTCGTCCTGAGGGGGCGGCCATGCATCGGGTTCCGTGGCGCAGGGATGCTGACAGGGGGCAGGGAGGCAGCGCGTCGGTCACCGGCCCGCTTCTGGCCGGTGTGGCCTTCGTCGCCGCGGTCATCGTCGCAGGCTTCGTCTACCTCGGATTCATCGAGGACAGCCTCTGGAAGAGCACCGTGGACGACGTCATCGAGATCACCGACCAGAGCGCCCACGCCTTCGAGGTCTACCTCGACAAGGACCTCAAGAAGCTCGACATCCTCGTCTCCGTGCTCAAGCCGGTGGCCTCCACCGACACGGCCGCGATCATCGACCACTGCGCCTACTTCAACAAGGCGCAGAACGTGTACGGGGTGATCAACCTCGACACCGGCTACCTCTACACGGGCACCGAGTCGGAGGGCCTGAGGCTGCCCGACTCGGTGGTGGCCTCGTACCGCTCCTTCCCCGACCGCGGCGTGCGCGAGCCCTACGTGGGCGACTACACCGGGCTCAAGATGATCGGGTACTTCCAGCGCATCGACTTCGCCGACGGCGTCCCCGCCCTCGTCTACGAGGGCGCCCCCGTCTCCACGGTCTCCGAGCAGTTCACCATGGCGTTCTTCGACGACACGGGCTTCTCCTACATCGTGAACGAGGACGGCGACGTCCTCGTTCGGCCCGTGAGCCGCCACTCCAACGACGTGCAGTCGAACATCGTCGAGGCCGTGAGGACCGGCGGCAACACCGAGAGCTCCGTGGACGCCCTCACCGACAGCCTTGCCGAGCACCGCTCGGGCGTCGTCCGCATGAAGCTCGACGGCCGCGACTGCGTCATGGCGTTCGTGCCCGTGGAGAACACCGACGGCTGGTCCATGGTCTCGGTCATCCCCGACTCCGTGATCATGGAGCAGGGCAACAACATCATCGGCACCTCGTCCCTGGTCCTGCTCCTCGTGGCCATCGCCGTGGGCGGTGCGGCGTTCTTCGGCTTCGCGGCCTCGCGCTTCACCCGCTCCATGCGGGCGCAGGGCGCCGAGACCCGCGCCCGGGAGGAGCTCTTCTCGGCGCTCGCCAGCACCACCGACGAGATCTTCCTCATGCTTGACCGCGACCCGCTCAGGGTCGACTACGTGAGTCCCAACGTGGGCCGCATCCTGGGCATCGACCCCGACGAGGTGCGCGACGACCCCGCGGTCCTCGCCCTCGAGGGGACGGAGGGCCCCGTCGACGTGGCTGCCCTCGCCGCCGGCAGCACGGTGGTTCGCGAGGGCGAGCGCAGGGACCGCGCCACCGGCGAGCGCCTCTGGTTCACCGACAGCGTCTACGACGTGGAGGTGGAGGGCGCCCACCGATGCATGGCGGTGCTCTCCGACCGGACCCGCGAGCGGCGCAACGAGGAGGTGCTGCGTGAGGCCCTCTCCGTGGCCGAGGTGGCCAACGAGTCCAAGAGCACGTTCCTCTCCAACGTGAGCCACGACATCCGCACCCCCATGAACGCCATCGTCGGCCTCGCCACCCTGCTCCAGCGCGACGCCGACAACCCCGACCTCGTGCGCGAGCACACCCGCAAGATCTCGGCGTCGTCGCAGCACATGCTCGGCCTGCTCAACGACGTGCTCGACATGTCCAAGATCGAGAGCGGCAAGACCACGCTCAACCTGTCGGAGTTCGACCTCTCCGAGCTCGCCGAGGACGTCGTCACCATCGTGCGGCCCCAGGCCAAGGCGAAGGACCAGGACTTCCGCGTCAACGTGGCGGGCGTGCGCGACGACCTCGTGGTGGGCGACAAGCTCCGCATCAACCAGGTTCTCATCAACATCCTCACCAATGCCGTGAAGTACACCCCCGAGGGCGGCACCGTGGAGTTCGAGATGCGCCAGCGGCCCAGCGTGCGCAGGAACTTCGTGACGCTTCGCTTCACCGTGGCAGACGACGGCATGGGCATGACCCCGGAGTTCATGGAGACGCTCTTCGACCCGTTCACCCGCGAGGAGAACTCCGTGACAAACCGGGTCCAGGGCACCGGGCTGGGACTTGCCATCACCAAGAGCCTCGTGGACCTCATGGGCGGCGCCATCTCCGTGGAGAGCGCGCCGGGCAAGGGGAGCACCTTCGTGGTGGACCTCGAGCTCCGGGTGGCCGAGCAGCGCGACAACCGCGAGTTCTTCGAGAGCATGGGCATCGGGAGCGCCCTCGTCGTGGACGACGACCGCGACATCTGCTGCGAGGTCATGGCCACCATGGCCAACGCCGGCGTGGAGATGCAGTTCGCCCTGGACGGCGCCACGGCCGTGGCCATGGCCGCCGAGGCCGAGCGCGACGGCGAGGGCTTCGGCCTCGTGATCATCGACTGGAAGATGCCGGGCATGGACGGCGCGCAGACGGCCCGGGCCATCCGCGCCGTCGTGCCGGAAAACGTGCCCATCATGGTGCTCACGGCCTTCGACCGCGCCGACGCGGAGGCGGCCTGCGACGGCGTGGGGGTGGACGGGTTCCTCCAGAAGCCCTTCTTCCTCTCCAGCCTCACGCTCCTGCTCGACGAGCTCCGCGGGGGTGCCGGAGAGGCGGCGCCGGCCGCCGTCGACGAGGGCGTGCGGGGTCGTCACTTCCTGGCCGCCGAGGACAACGGGCTCTCCGCCTCCATCCTCGAGGAGCTGCTCGACATGGAGGGCGCCACCGTGGAGCTGGCGCCCGACGGCAGGGCGGCCCTCGAGGCGTTCGAGGCCGCCGCGCCCGGCACCTTCGACGCCGTGCTCATGGACGTGCAGATGCCCGTCATGGACGGTTACGCGGCCACCCGCGCCATCCGGGCGAGCTCGCATCCCGACGCCCTCTCGGTGCCCATCATCGCCATGACGGCCAACGCGTTCGTCGACGACGTCGCCGACGCCCTGGCGGCCGGCATGGACATGCACATGGCCAAGCCCGTGGACATCTCGGCCCTGGGGCGCACCCTGGCCGAGGCGGAGGCCAAGCGTGCGGCCGCCGGGCACCCGAGGCGGTGCCCCGGCGCCGGCGAGGGGGAGCTGTGAGGGCCCGGGGGAAGGCGCCCGCGGTGGCGCTCCTCTCGGCCGCCCTGGCCCTCGCCGGCTGCGGCGGCGCCCCCGCCCCGGCCCCGTCGGACGGGGGGTCCCCGTCTTCCGAGGAGACCTCGGGCCCCGCCTGGGAGCGGCCGGCCGAGGTGCGTGCCTACGCCTACAGCGGCGCCGACGCCAGCGCGGCCAACGGCGCCACGGTGGACGCCTCCCATGCCGCCCAGGGGGTGGTCTTCGCCACGGCCCCGGGCGACGTGCGCCACAAGCTGCAGGTGCTCTGCGGCGACGGCTCGTACAACTACGACATCCCCTCGGACGGCAGCCCCGTCGCGTGCCCGGTGAACATGGGCGACGGCGCCTACACGTTCCGGGTCATGCGCAACGTTGAGGGCAGCTCCTACGTGGAGGTGCTCGCCGTGCCCGTGGATGTGGCCCTGGAGAGCGACGAGTCCCCCTACCTGGTGCCCAACGTCTTCTGCGACTACGCGCCGTCGAGCGAGGTCGTGGCCCGGGCCAAGGAGATAACGGGTGGCTGTGAGAACGAGGGGGACGTGGTGAGGGCCGTCTACACGTGGGTCTGCGAGAACGTCTCCTACGACGACGCGAAGGCCGCCGAGCTCGCGTCGGGCTCGGGCTACGTGCCCGACCCGGACGCCACCCTGGCGTCGGGCACCGGCATCTGCCTCGACTACTCCGCGCTGGCCGGCGCCATGCTCCGGAGCCTCGGCATCCCCTGCCGGGTGGTCACGGGCTACGTGGACCCCGGCGACCTCTACCACGCCTGGAACGCTGTCCTCATCGACGGAACGTGGCACGGGGTTCGGGTGAGCGTGGAGCCGGGGGAGTGGAGCCGGGTGGACACCACGTTCGGGGCCGCGGGCGCGCAGGCGACGGTGGGCGACGGTACCGGGTACCGCGACCGCTACATCTACTAGGCAGGTCCCATGGGTAAAGGAGCGACCATGGTCAACCAATCGTTGAGGGAAGTGGGCCGGAAGGCCGTGCTCGTGGTGGACGACTCGTACCTCAACCGCGAGATCCTCAAGGACATCCTGTCACCCGATTACACGGTCCTCGAGGCCGAGGACGGGGTCGAGGCGGTCTCGGTGCTCGAGGTCGCCTCCCACGGGCTGTCGCTCGTGATCCTCGACATCAACATGCCCCGCCTCGACGGGTTCGGCGTGCTGCTCGAGATGAACCGACGCGGCTGGATCGACCGGGTGCCGGTGGTCACCATCTCGGCCGAGGACAGCCCCTCCTTCATCGAGCGGGCCTACTCCCTGGGGGTCACCGACTTCATCGGCCGGCCCTTCCACGAGGGCGTGGTCCGGCACCGCGTGCACAACACCATCCGCCTCTACCAGAAGCAGCACGAGCTGCTCAGCCTCGTCACCTCCCAGATGGTCGAGCGCGAGCGCCAGAACAACCTCATGGTCTCGATCCTCGCCCACATCGTCGAGTTCCACAACGGCGAGAGCGGGCTGCACGTGGAGCACATCGCCACCGTGGTGGGCATCCTGCTGTCGCACCTCCGGCACCACGACCCCTCGCTCGTGCCCGACCGAGCCGAGGTCGCCTGCATCACCATGGCGTCCGCGCTGCACGACATCGGCAAGATCGCCGTGCCCTCCGAGATCATCAACAAGCCCGGCCGGCTCACCGACGAGGAGTTCGCCATCATGCGCACCCACAGCGCCAAGGGGGCCGAGATGCTGGAGAGCCTGCCGTTCGCCCAGCAGGAGCCCCTGGTGCGGTGCGCGCACGACATCTGCCGGTGGCACCACGAGCGCTGGGACGGGAAGGGCTACCCCGACGGCCTCGTGGGCGACCAGATCCCGCTGTCGGCCCAGGTGGTGGCCCTCGCCGACGTCTACGACGCCCTGACGAGCGAGCGCGTGTACAAGCCCGCCTACGACCACGACACGGCCCTCGCCATGATCCTCGGCGGGGAGTGCGGGGCCTTCAACCCGGCCCTCCTCGCATGCTTCGAGGAGGTCGCCGACGAGGTGCGCTGCGAGCTGGGGCGCTGCAGCGTGGACACCATCAGCCAGGCTGGCATCGCCACGGTGATCTCGCAGATCGAGGGCATCGACGAGCTCTCGCGGGCCGACAA
>CBCSOI010000047.1:0-8591 GCA_965141595.1 uncultured Atopobiaceae bacterium
TGAGGCCGCAACGCCGTCCTGGAGGGGCCGCAGGCGGCGTTTTCCCGCCCGGGAGCGGTTGCGGGCGGAGGTGGTTTTCCGCTTGATTGGAGTTAACCCGCCCGGAACCGGTTCCGGGCGGATGGCCCGTGTCCCCACCCCGCCCCCTGCAACCCTAGACTGGTCTGGGACGCCCTGACCCGTCACACCACCGCCGCCCCGTAGAGCCGCAAGGGAGACCGCCATGCTCGCCGACTTCCACGTCCACACCGAGTTCTCGGATGACTCCGTCTACCCCATGGGGCAGGTGGCCGAGGGCGCGCTGCGCCTGAACCTGGACGCCATCTGCTTCTGCGACCACGTGGACTACGGCGTCAAGCCCGACGCCGGCCAGCCGGCCCTCCGCCACGACCCCGACAACGGCAAGCCGGTCACCAACGTGGACTACGCTCGCTACTTCCCCGAGGTCGAGCGCGTGCGCGCCGAGTACGACGGCCGCCTCGACGTCCGGTGCGGGCTGGAGTTCGGCGTGCAACGCCACACCGTGGGCGAGTTCGAGCGCGTGCTCGACGCCTGGGGCGACCGGCTGGACTTCCGCCTGCTCTCCATCCACCAGGTGGGCGACCGCGAGTTCTGGAACGGGGACTACCAGCAGGGTCGCGACCAGGACGGCATCCACGGGGCCTACTACGACGAGATGCTCGCCGTCATGGAATCCTTCGACGGCTACGACGCCCTCGCCCACCTCGACCTCGTGCGCCGCTACGACCCCTTCGGCCCCATGCCCTTCGACCGCGTGCGCGACCGCGTGGCCGCCGTGCTCGAGCATGCCGTCGCCCACGGCAAGGCCATCGAGCTCAACACGTCGTCCTGGCGCTACGGGCTCGACGACCTCATGCCCTCCACCGACGTCCTCAGGCTGTACCGCGACCTCGGCGGCACGCTCGTGACCCTGGGGTCCGACTCGCACAAGCCGTCCCACCTGGGCTCCTACCTGCGTGTGGGCCAGCTGATGCTCCGCGACCTCGGGTTCAGCGAGTTCGTCACCTACGAGCGGCGCGTACCCACGGCGCACCCCCTGGCCTCCTAGGCCCGCGCCCCTTTGGCGGGGAGCCACACCGTCACGGTGAAGGTGTTGACGCCGTCGTCCCCCGCGCCCTGGGTGGCCCGGACGATGCCGCCGTGGGCCTCCACGATGCCCGCCGCCTGGGCGAGGCCGATGCCGAAACCGCCGGTCTCCCGGGAGCGTGCCTCGTCGGGCCGGTAGAAGCGGTCGAAGACGCGCCCCAGCGCCTCCGGGTTCAGGGGCTCGGCGGGGTTGGACACCCGGAGCTCGGCGCCGCGCCGCGCCCGGGCCAGGGAGAGCGACACCTCGCCGCCGGGCAGCGCGTACTTCACGGCGTTGTCGAGCAGCACGGAGAGCAGCGTCCCCACGGCGCGGGGATCGGCCTCCACGGTCACGCCCGGCTCCACCTCGGTGCGGGTCCCGTGGCCCTCCGCCGCAGCGTAATCCGCCATGTCGTCGGCAGCCGTCGCCACGAGCGCCGAGAGGTCCACGCGCTCCCGGACGGCGGCACCCTCGTCCTCCAGGCGCGACAGCACCACGAGGTCGTCCACGAGACGCGCCAGCGAGTGGGCCTGCCGCGACGCCTTCTCGATCCACCGGTTCTCCCCCACCTCCATCTCCAGCACGCGAAGGCTCGTCACGATCACGGTGACCGGCGTCTTGAGCTCGTGGGAGGCGTCGGTGACGAAGCGCTGCTGCCGCTGGGCCGCCTGCACGAGGGGATCGATGGCCCGGGCCGAGAAGAGCCGCACAAACAGGTAGACCAGCAGGTCGGCCGCGACGCCCACGGCCACGGTGGCGAGCGCCGTGGTCTCGAGCGACGCTAGGCTGCCCCGGCAGTCGAGGAAGACGGCCGAGCGGTACGGGCCCTCCTCGGTCACGAGGCAGCGGTAGCCGTCGAACCAGCTGTAGCCCGGCGACGCCGTCGACGCCCGGCGGGCGAAGGCGACGACGTCGGAGGCGGTGACGGCCGCGACATGGGAGAGGTCAGTGGCCACGGCGGTTCCGTCGGGGCCCACATCCACCACGAAGTACCTGGCGGAGAAGGGCGTCTCGGGGTCGAGCCCCGTCGTCCCGCGCGGGATGGTGCCCCCGTTGGCGACGATGACGGAGAGCACGTGGTCGGCGCGGTCGCACACGCCGTAGAGGCCGGCGCCGTTGATGGCCAGGCCCACGAGCACGATGACCACGGTGGCGGCGGCCATGGCCACCGCCACGAAACGCCGACGCAGCCGCTCAATCACCGGCGGCCTCCCGGAGGGTGTAGCCGAGGCCGCGGATGGCCACGATGGACACCGACGAGCCCAGGGACGCCAGCTTCTTGCGCACGTTGGAGACGTGCACCCAGACGACGTTGACCTCCGCCTCGGCGTCCCAGCCCCACACGCGCTCGAGGATCCCCTCGGCAGGCGTCACCGCCCCCGGGGCGGCCATGAGCAGCTCCATCACCTGGAACTCGCGGCGCGACAGCTGCACGGAGCGGTCGCCGCACGACAGCACCGAGCCGTCGAGGTCCAGCACGAGGTCGCCGAAGGACGCGGTGCGCGGCTGCCAGGGGCCGCGGCGCCGCAGCATGGCGCGCACGCGGGAGAGGAGCTCGTCGGGCGAGAACGGCTTGGGCAGGTAGTCGTCGGCCCCGGCGTCGAACCCGGCTATGCGGTCCCGGGTGGCGCCCTTGGCCGTGAGCATCATGACCGGCGTGTCCACGCCGGCGTCACGGAGGCGCCGCAGCACCTCGATGCCGTCCATGGCAGGCATCATGACGTCGAGCACGATGCCGTCGTAGGCACCGGAGAGCCCGTGGTCGAGGGCCGTGCGGCCGTCGCCCACCACCTCCACGGCGAAGTTGTTGCGCTCGAGGAACACGCCGAGCACCTCGGCGAGGTCGCGGTCGTCCTCTGCCACCAGCAGACGCATGGCACCCCTTTCTCCCGGCACCACCCTAACCCGAACGGAGGGCCGGCGCCGGGCTCGCCGGCGGGGTTAAGCCACGCTTAAGGAACGGAGCGGACAGTGGTTGCGACCCTGACCCGAGGAGGGACGACCATGGAACGCAGAGACCGCCGGCACGCACCCACCCCGACAGCCCGCCACGTGCCCCGGGCGCCTTGGCGCACCGCCGGCCCGCGGAGGGCCGTCCCCGCACTGGGCGCAGCGGCCGCGATCGCCCTGGGCGCGCTCACGGGCTGCTCGGCCGCCACCACAGGGTCGGCGAGGCTGCCGCCGTGGAGGACCCGCTCGCCGGCGCCACGCGCATCTCGCTCGCGGACGGGGCCAGCACCGTGGAGGGCCCCGGCGCCACGGTGGACGGCGACGCCGTGGCAGTCTCGGCCGGCGGGACCTACGTGCTCGCGGGGTCGCTAGGCGACGGCTCGGTCGTCGTGGACGCGCCGGGCGAGGATGTCGTCCTTGTGCTCGACGGCGTGGACCTGGGCAGTACCGCGGCGGCGACCGTGCAGGTGGACGCCGCCGCGTCCGTGGCCGTGGAGCTGGCCGAAGGCACCGAGAACGCCGTCCGCCACACAGGCACGGCCGACGGCGAGGACGGCGGGTGCGTCCACTCGGTCGCGGACCTCACGGTGCGGGGCAAGGGGTCCCTCTCGGCGTCAAGCGGCGGGGGCGACTGCCTCTACTCCGACGGCGACCTCACGCTCGAGGGCGGCGCCTGCGAGCTCTCCGCCGGCGACGACCTTGTCATCGACATCTCGGGCGGCACCGTGCGCGTGACGGCCGGCGGCGACGGGCTCGACTCCAACGGGTCGCTCACGGTCACCGGCGGAGACGTGCGCGTGGCGTGCGTGGGCGACGCCGACGGCGCCCTGGACTTCGAGACGGACTGCTCCGTGACCGGCGGCACGCCGGTGGCGGTCGGCGGCGGCATGCTCGCCGTGCCCACGGGGTGCCGGCAGCCCGTGGTGGCCGTGGGCTTTGGCTCCGAGGTGGCCGCGGACACGGCGGTGACGCTCTCCCGCGACGGTGCGGACGACCTCTCGTTCACGCTGCCGGCCGCGAGCACCTACGCCGTGGCCTCGAGCCCCGACATCGCCGCGGGAGAGACGTACACCGTGACCTGGGAGGGCGGGAGCGCCGAGGCCGCCATGGCCGACGGCTCCGTGACCCAGGTCGGCTCGGGCGTGGGCGGCCCCGGTGGCGCCGGAGCGCCGGAGGGTGGCGCCCCCGAGCCACACTCCGGCGACGGGGCCGGCGCGGGCATGCCGGGTGGGGAGCCCCCGGCCAGGCCCGAGGGCGAGGGCGAGCCGCCCACGGACGCCCCCGAGCCGCCGGGCGGAGCGCCGGGCGGCATTGGATCCGGGAGCGGCTCCGGCGGCGACTCCGCAACAGGGAACGGCTGGGGCGGGACGGCCCGCCAGGCCTGAGGCTGCCTGCCGGCGGAGTGCGGCAGAGCCGCAGGCGCGCGCCCAGGGCCGCCCGCAACCGGTTCCGGGCGGCCCCGCACTCATCAACTCAGCAGCCTCGCCCGCCCGGAACCCATTCCGGGCGGGCAAACGCCGCCAAACGCCCCTCCAGGGGGCAGTTGTGGCATCAACAGAGAAACCGCACCCGCCCGCAACCGGTTCCGGGCGAGCCCCGGTATCAACCGGAAAACCCAGCCCGCCCGCAACCGGTCCCGGGCGCCCACCGGTCCCGGGCGCCTTCCCAAAACCGGTTCCGGAAAGGCCAAGGGCCGTCGATCGGGTCGCCACTCCTTCCCAAGACCCGTTCCGAGGAGAGAGACCTTCCCAGAGCGTGTTCCGAGAAGGTCCCCCATCATCAGTTGAGAAATCAGCGCTTCCCAAAACCGGTTCTGGGAGGGAGCAGGCCGCACTTAAGAAGCCAAAAAACAACAAGCAGCTAGATTACAAAATGACTCGGCAGCCGCAAGCAGCGCCGACCATCACGAGGCCCGACCAATCCCCACTTTTCGGCGAATGGTTCCCATGCTGTTCATGCATGCGTCCGATTCCGTTATTCGGTATGCACCCGTGATCTGGTTGTACTCAGACGATTACCCATGGTTTATTTGGCGCTCCTATGTGTATATCCATTTTCATGAGTCAATTTTGTCCTCAATGTTTTTACAAAATCATAGCTGAGGCATCCAATCCGCTGGACTCCCGACCACTCGCTGGTTTTAAGCGCTACTTGCAAGCTCTGTATTTATACTGAAATGCACGGACCCGATGCCACGGGTTCGCCCAAGGCCAGAAGGCCACGAGAAGGGAGCTTGCATGAAATACAGACGATTCCGGAAGTTGGCATTCGGAGCGCTGTTCGCAGCCTCCACGCTGATGGCGACATCACCGGCACTCGCCTGCACCCAGTTGTGGATTCCCGACGCCTATACGGCTGACCAAGGCACGTATTACTTCGGCCGGTCCGAGGACTACAGCAATCGCTATGTGAAGATCTTCGGTGTCGAAGAAGCGCATCCAAAGGGCTTCCTATACTATTCCGCCGAGTCCGACTTCAAATGGAACGCACCCAAGGCGACCTATCGCTACACCTACGTGAGGGACCACTCCTCCGAATGGAGCGACCAGCCCAACGCCTACTCCGAGGCAGGGGTCAACGAGAAGGGTGTCTCCGCCTCCGCTACGCTCACCACCGGATACAACACCAATGCCCGCACCGCCGACCCCAGCACTGACGCCGGAATCGGCGAGTACGACTATGTGAGCGTCATCCTCGGCCAGAGCGCCACCGCCCGTGAAGGCGTCGAGCTCATCGGCAGCATCATCGACGATGTGGGCTCCTGCGGCCGTGACCAGCTCATCATCTCCGACAGCACCGAGAGCTGGTTGTTCTGCGTTCTCTCCGGGCACCAGTGGATTGCAATGCAGCTGCCCGAGGACGCCGTCTCGGTCAACCCCAACATGAGCAACCTGCGGTACAAGATCGACATCGACGACACCGACACCTGCCTGCACTCCGAGGGCCTCGTCTCCATGCCCGAGAACGCCGGCTTCCTGGTGAAGAACGGCGACGGTTCCATCAATGTCGCCGAGACCTACGGCACGACCGATGACAGGAACAACAACGCCCGCTACATCCAGGGCCGCATCTTCTTCGACGCAACCGAGGGCCTGGACTACGAGGCCGCCGACGGCCGGGTGACCAAGCTCCTGGAGCCCACCCAGTTCTTCAAGCCGGGCCGCAACGACTACACCACGATGGACGGCCTCGACTTCCTGGGATACCGTGCCGAGGGCACCGTGGTCGACGCCAACGCATACAGCAACAGCTCCATCGGCTCCTCCCGCACCACCGAGAGCCATCTCTTCCAGGTGCGCCGCGGCCTCGATGCCGATATCGCCACCATCCAGTGGGAGGGCTTGGCCCCCGGCGAGTTCAACATCGAAATTCCCTCCTACTCTGCGCTCCTCACCGAGGTGAGCGACCGCTTCGGCGATGTCTACATGGACAAGGCACACAACAGCGGGGATGCCCTCGAGAGCGGTGAGTGGGACGAGCTGCTCCCCTACGTCATGATGGACCTGAACACCCTGGGCTATAGCAACCGGGCCGATATCGCCGAGAACCTCAGCGCCTACCTCGACTGCCTCCAGGCCCAGGTAATCGCCGAGCAGGCCGACGTCGACGCCCTCATGCAGCGTACCCCCGCCGGCTCCGCCCGCATCGAGCTCGCCAACAAGGCCCACGCCGCCGTGAGCGAGCGCGTATGGGCCAAGTGTCACAACGTGCTCCAAGAGGCCCGTACCTACCTCAAGGGCGACAAGGCCGAGCCGTTCATGCCGTCTGACTACGACGCCGAGAACGACGCCCTCGTGGAGACGCTCGAGTACCGTTCCGCCGTGGTGGGCATCGACATGTACCGTCTCTACAACCCCTACTCCGGTGAGCACTTCTACACCGCCGACGCCGAAGAGCGCGACGATGTGGTGGATGCCGGCTGGAACTACGAGGGCATCGGCTGGGTGGCCCCCGAGAACGGTACCGACGTCTACCGTCTCTACAACAAGTTCGCCGGAGAGCATCACTACACCACCGATGCGGCCGAGCGCGACGCCCTGATCAAGGCCGGTTGGACCGACGAGGGTGTCGGCTGGAAGTCCGATGCCAACGAGACCATCCCCGTGCTCCGTCAGTACAACCCCAACGAGTTCTCCAACAACCACAACTTCACGACCAGCACCGACGAGCACAACCTGCTCACCGGGCGCTTCAAGTGGAAGGACGAGGGCATCGCGTGGTAAGCCAAGGGCAACGGCTCCCCCGTCCAGCCCAAGGCGTAAGCCTCCAAGCTCCATCACGCCATAGACCCTCAACGAGGGGCCCGCATCGGCAGCGTCCGGTGCGGGCCCCTTCTTCCTGCCATGGCGCGGAAACGGAACGGGCCAATCGGCGCCTCCCATCGAAACCCATACTTGTTCAGAAATCAGCCAGATGATAAAGTGTGGACATGCAATTGTATTTTTTATTATAGGGAGGAATTTATGCACTATACTAAACAGCTAGTATTCAGTTCCATTCTTGCCCTTACCCTTGGAGCCGCAGTCACCCTGCCAGCGCCGGCACTCGCCGCCGCCACCGACCCCTCCTCCTATCACGAGGAGCTGGCCGTCGAGGAGATGTTCCGCCTGTACAACCCCTACACCGGGGAGCACTTCTACACCGCCAGTGCTGAGGAGCGCGACACGATCGTGGCAGTCGGCTGGCGCTACGAAGGCGTGGGCTGGCTGGCTCCCACCGAGAGTTCCACGCCGGTATACCGCCTCTACAACCGCTATGTGAAGGGAGGCGACCACCACTACACCACCGACCGGGACGAGTACGAGCACCTGGTGGACGTCGGCTGGAGCGGCGAGGGCGTCAAGTGGTACTCCGACGACGAAGGGGCCGTGCCAATCCTGCGCCAGTACAACCCCTACGCCACCACTGGCACCCACAACTTCACCCGCGACGTCGACGAGCACAACAACCTCCTGAGCGTTGGCTGGAGCGGCGAGGGCGTAGCCTGGCACGGAACCTATCGCCGCAGCCCCATCGAGTGTGAGGACATCTACGAGACCGTGACCGTGGTCGACAAGGAGGCCTGGACCGAGGTGGTGGGCACCCACACCGAGCAGCGCGAAGTGCCCGTGGAGAAGTCTCGCCAGGAATGGGTGGACGAGGAGACCCAGTACACCCTCAACGTGCGGTTCAGGGGTTACGTCGGCAACTCCTATCTCATTAAGAACGGATCCTACACCGCCTGGTCTGAAGAGGATGCACGCGCCATGGCCCGTCGCGACAACCGAGAACTTTACGACCCTGATGGCAATCCGATTCCCGGGGTTCTCGAGACCTGGAGCACCAAGCTGATCCCCGGTTACTGGAAGACGATCACATGGACCGAGTACGAGGTCGAGGAGTACGAGGTCGAGGACGTGGTGGAGCATCCCGCCGAGACCCACGAGGAGGAGCGCCTCACCAGCGCCATCTACACGTGCACGGATGGCAACTCGTACTCCGACCCCGCAGCCGCCATCGAGCATCAGAGGGAGCTCGACCGTCAGAGTGCCCTGACCATGTAGCGAGCGCCCCG
>CBCSOI010000048.1:0-8541 GCA_965141595.1 uncultured Atopobiaceae bacterium
GCTTCCGCAGGAAGGCCTATGCCGAGGGGTTCCGCCTGCCCCAGGGATGGAGGCTCGACCCCTCCTCCCGCCGCCTCTACGTCCCGAAGGCGGGCTGGGTGCGCTACCGGGGAAACGTCCATATCGAGGGGGAGTACAAGAGCCTGACGGTCAAGAGAGACAGCCAGGGCCGGTGGCACGCCTCCGTCCAGGTGAGGATCGAGGCACCGGAGCCCGCCCCGGACCCCCACGACCCGGTGGGCCTCGACCGCGGGGCGGTGTGTCTCGCCGCCCTCTCCGACGGCACCGTCTACCCCGGCATCCACGCCCTCCGGGACCTGGAGGCGCGGATCGCCCGGGAGCAGCGGAGGCTCTCCCGCAAGGTCGGATCCAAGAGGGGCGAGCCCAGGTCCAGGAACTGGTGCAGGCAGAGGAAGAGGGTCGCCCGTCTCCAGGCCAGGGCCGCCGCCGTCAGGCGCGACACGCTGCACAAGGTCTCGGCAGACATAGCCAAAAACCACGGCTACGTCGCCGTCGAGGACCTGCACGTGGCGTCGATGACGGCCCGGGCCCACGGCAGGGGCCGTTCGGCCAAGGCCGGCCTCAACAGGGCCGTGCTCGACCAGGGGTGGTCCTCCTTTGCCGCCATGCTCTCCTACAAGCTGGAGGACAGGGGCGGCACCCTCGTGGAGGTCCCTGCCCCCTACACCTCCCAGGAGTGCAGCGTGTGCGGCCACACCTCGCGGGACAACCGCCCCACGAGGGGCACCTTCTCCTGCACCCGATGCGGGCACGAGGAGGACGCCGACGTGAACGCGGCCAAGAACATACTCGGAAGGGCCGGGCAGGCCCGGATCGCCTGTGAAGTGAGCGGGGAACGGGTCCCGCCAGCAGCAGGAACCGCCGGCAGGCAGGACGCGGCCTAGGCCCCCTGCGTACCGGAATCCCCGTCCTTCAGGGCGGGGAGGATGTCAATCGTATATCTTACCCGATACTCACCATCAGGCCCTACCGGCCGCCGCTGTCGGAATCCTCCGGGAGCTCCCAGACGACCCTTCCGGTCTTGCCGTCGACCACCTTGGCGACCCAGACCTTCTTGGCCTTGCCCGATGCCTGCATGTGGCCCACGACCCACCCCAGGGCGTCCTCGGGCCCGCCGTCAAGCCGCCAGGGTCTCGCCGGAGGCTACCTCTTCGCACTCGCAGTCGCACCAACGGACGATCTCTTTGACGGAGCGCTCCAGGGCGCGCTGGTAGAGGCCGTTGTAGGCGGTCATGAGGTCGTCCCAGAGCTCCCAGCCTTCGCTCTCCCAGATTCCGTCTGAGACCGCCTCCAGGGCGTCCTCCAGCTCGTTCAGGAGCGGCACGTAGGAATTCCAGGCGCCGACGCCCTCCCAGTCCATGTCGCCGACGGGTTCCGCCGGAAGCGCGTGGGTGGGCTCCACGGGGTCCACGTCGGCGACGGCGTAGGTGGCGTAGAGGGAGTCGTAGAGGTACCAGCCGCCGACGTCCTCGAAGGGCACGTCGCGGCACATCCAGGGGCGGTAGTACCAGGCGCTTTCCAGGTGGCCGCCGATGCGGGCCAGAAGGGCGTCCACGCAGGCGGCGCCCTCGTCGCAGACCTTGGAGACGGCGTCGAAGGTGGCGTTCTCGGTGTCGGGGTTTTTGACGGCTTCCATCAGGGCCTCCTCGCGGGTCGGGCGTCCGGGGCCTTCCGCCCGGATCTCGCGGGGGCCTCCGTCCGCGCGTCACCGCGCGGAAGGGGCGTGGGGAGGGCCGCTGGATTGTCAGTTTGCTTTCATCGAGAGGGTAATTCCTATATAATAGTTATATGAGAATTAGGGGGTGTGTCTTGGATTCCAAGGCAGATGGCAGGCGGGGGCCGAAGGCCGTGCCCCGCAAGGCCTGTCTCATCAACATGCTGGAGACCGACTACCGGGACCTCTCCCGGTGGGCCGAGGAGGGCTCCTCGACGAAGGCCGAGGTGTTCCGCGAGATGATGGCCCGGGAGAGGGACCGCAGGGAGGGTCGCGACCATGGCTAGGGCAGACAGGACGGACCGTAGGAAGGATGCCGAGGCGTTCGTGAGACGCTGGAGCGGACGCGGGTACGAGAAGGGTGAGGCGTCGTCGTTCTGGATCGACCTGTTCCAGACCGTGCTCGGCCTGGACGACGCCATCGAGCGCCTCCAGTTCGAGGTGCCCATCAAGACCCTGGCCTCCGACAGCTCGGGCTTCATCGACGTCCACATCCCGAGCGCATCCACCATCGTCGAGATGAAATCGTCGGGCGTCGACCTGGCCAAGAAGGAGATGCGCCAGGGGCGCATGGTGACCCCAGCCGAGCAGGCTCGCGACTACGCCAACGGGTTCCCCTACTCCCTGAGGCCCCGCTACCTCATCGCGTGCAACTTCGAGGAGATGTGGGTCTACGACACCGCGAGAAACCCCCTGGCGGACAAGCCCCTTTACAGGATTCCCTTGGAGGACCTGCCCCGTCAGGTCGACGTGCTCCGGTTCCTATCCGGGGAGGCCAAGCCGCCCGAGGTCCTCGCCCGCGAGGTGTCGGTCGAGGCCGGACGCATCATGGGCCGACTCCACGAGCACGCCGAGAAGGCCTACGGAGACACCTCCAAGCCGTCCGTGCAACACGCCGTGTCGGTGCTCCTGACCAGGCTCATGTTCCTGATGTTCGCCGAGGACGCGGGGCTCCTCCTCTCCGCCAAGAAGGACGGTGTCCGGGACAACCTCGCCTTCCGCGACTACGTGAGGTCGTGGAGCCCCGAGAACCTCTCGACAGGCCTCAAGGTGCTGTTCGATTGGCTCGACACCAAGCCCGAGGACAGGGACCCCTATGCGTCCGAGAAGCTCAGGGCCTTCCCCTACGTCAACGGGGGCCTGTTCCGCGAGAAGATCCCCATCCCCACCCTGGACGAGGACTTCCGGCACACCCTGATCGTCGACGGATGCCAGGAGTTCGACTGGTCCGGCGTCTCCCCCACCGTGTTCGGGTCGATCTTCGAGGGGGCGCTCTCCCCCGACCACAGGCGAAGGAACGGCCAGCACTTCACGACGCCCGAGGCCATCCACAGGGTCATCGACCCCCTTTTCCTGGATGGCCTCAAGGAGAAGTTCGTCGACGCCTGCAACAGGGACACGGCCGGCGGCGCAAGGACCAAGGCGCTCCTGACCCTCCAGGACGAGATCGCCGCCGTGTCGGTCCTCGACCCGGCCGCCGGGTCGGGCAACTTCCTCACCGAAAGCTACCTGAGCCTGCGCCGCCTCGAGAACAGGGTCCTGTTCGAACTGAGCTACACGGGCAAAGGCGCCGGCGACCAGACGGCATTCTCCGGCGACCTCTTCTCGGACGCCATGGACCTGCAGCCGAAGGTCTCGCTCGCCAACTTCCACGGCGTCGAGCTGGAGGACTACGCCTGCTGCGTCGCCCGCACCGCACTCTGGATCGCAGAGATCCAGGCGGACCGCGACACCTCGAAGGTGCTCACGGTGACGAGGCCGGCGCTCCCCCTCAACGACTACGAGGGCATCGTCTGCGCCAACGCCCTGGCCATCGACTGGAACGACGTCGTCTCGTCCGACAAGGTCACCCACATCTGCGGCAACCCGCCCTTCCTCGGGGCCTACCGCCTCGACGCGACCCAGAAGGCCGATCGCAAGGACCTGTTCGGCGCCGGTGGCGGCGTGCTGGACTACGTCGCCTGCTGGTACGTGAAAGCGGCCGAGTACATGGGGGACGACCCGATACGTGCCGCCTTCGTCAGCACCAACTCCATCTGCCAGGGCCAGCAGGTCGAGCCCCTGTGGCGGCGCCTCTTCTCCTTAGGGTTCCACATCGACTTCGCCTGGACCACGTTCTTCTGGGCCAGCGAGGCCGACGACCCGGCCCACGTCCACGTCGTCATCGTCGGGTTCTCCAAGACGGGAGAGGGCCCCCGGGTGCTCCACCGGACCCGGGAGGGCGAGGCCGTCCTCTGCGACAACATCAACGGCTACCTCGTGGCGGCCCCCAACTGGTTCGTCTCCAAGAGCACCAGGCAGGCCAGCGGGATGCCGGAGATGTCAAAGGGATTTCAGGCTACCGACCATGGTTTCCTACTCATGAATGGAATCGAAAAGGACTTGATGGAGGCGTCCGATCCTGGTACTTCCAGATGGATTCGTCCCTTTTCCATGGGGGCCGACTTCGTCCAAGGAAACGAGCGTTACTGCCTGTGGCTTCCGAAGGCGACCATGGCAGACATAGCCGCCCACCCGCTAATCGAGGAGCGAGTCCAAGCCTGCCGCGACTGGAGGGAGAGCCAGACCAAGACGGGGGATGCTTACAAGCTCAGAGGAACGCCTCAGCTACTCCGTCCCTGCAATAAGTTCAAAGACGGCACCTACATCGGCGTACCCAAGGTTACTTCCGCGAACCGCACCTACATCCCCATGGGATTCGTCACCGACGGCATGATCCCCGGGGATAAGCTGTACTTCATCCCCACCGGCAGCCTCTTCCTATTCGGTGTCCTCATGTCCCGGTTCCACAACGCCTGGATGCGCATGACGTGCGGTCGTCTCAAAAGCGACTATAGCTACAGCAACACCATCGTCTACAACACCTTAGTGTTCCCGGACCCCACAGAGGACCAAAGGGCGGCCGTCGAGCGATGCGCCCAAGCGGTGCTCGACGCCCGGGCAGCCCACCCCGACTCCTCCCTTGCGGAGATGTACGACGGCATATCGCCGGTGCCCGAGGGGGCGACGGGCGCCCAGGCCAGGAAGTTCGACCGCTTCGTGTTCTCCGACCTCAAGGCCGCCCATGACGCCCTCGACGCCGCCGTCGAGGCGGCCTACGGCGTCGACTTCGGCGGCGACGAGGAGAGGATTGTGAACCACCTTTTCGGGCTCTACGCTGAAGCCGTGAGAGAGGGGGAACGATGAGCACACTGACGGGCACGCTTCGAAACATCTGGGAGGCGTTCTTCCCGGCCCACCCGACGCCCACCGAGCAGGCCACCAACACCGTCCTTCTTGTCCTCTTCGCCCTCACCATCGCTATCCTCGTCTGGCAGGAGGTGTCCAACAGGCGCCGCCAGAGGGAGGTCCGACGCACCCTCATGGAGGCGGCCCCGGTGTCTGCGGAGGAGTTCCTCGAGAACTGGAGGATCGGGAGGCGGGGGTCCGGCCTCGGCTACGGGGCAACCGACGAGGCGGGCTGCTACGTGATCATGACGGATCCCGTCTACGACGAGGCCGGCAAGGTGTCCTATGAGGCTGTCTACGTAGGCCAGTCCATCCATGTGGCCCAGAGGGTGAGGGCGCACCTCACAGGCCACGGAAACGGCGACGTCTATGCCGACGTTCGTGCGGGAAAGCCCGTGGAGGTCCGCATGGTCCGCTGCGCACCTTCGGACCTCAACGCCACCGAGCGCTCCCTCATCGCCGCCTTCGACGCGACGAGATCCTACAACCGCACCCGCGGCGGCTCAAAGAGCCGCTGACCTTCTCAAGACACGAGAGAAAGGCCCGAGTTGCCCTTCATTCCCCTTCTCGCTCTGGCGTTCAACACCTTCATCGGCTTCCTGCTCGTCATCTTCATCGTCGTCGGCCTCGTCATATGGCTCGTCGTCACCATCGTGAAGGCTGTCGTCGAGACCTCGCGCGAGGCCGCCGCCGAGAAGGAGCGCGCCAAGACCCAGGCGTTCCTCCAGGAACGGTGGGAGGAGTCCTTCCCCGCCGTCCCCTACCCCGACGAGTTCAAGGAGATCAACTACGACCCCGAAAACGACGCCATCACGGCCTATGAACTCGTGCTCCCCCACTGGGAGCACCCGCGAAACGACGGGACGAGGGACGCTCGCTACAGCTCCACCTCCTACTACTACGGCGGTTCCGAGTTCGTCTCCGGCCCTTGGCGCGTGACGTTCGACTCCCCGCGGGAGGCGGTGAGGTTCGTCCAGAGGATGAGGGTGGGCGGTGTAGAGGTGACCCCGCACCGATGGGAGTCGGAGAAGGCATGCTCGGATAGCTCCGTCGCGAGCTACGGCTTCCCCATCATGTCGGCCGACGAGGTCTTCGCGCACTACCGGTCAGAACCCTACCGGTTCGAGCAATTCTGCGTCTACCTCTACCGTAAGCTCGGATACACCGGCGAGGCCACGCGTAGGTCCGGCGACGGCGGGTTCGACTTCCTGGTGGAGAAGGACGGGGAGAAGACCATCGGGGAGTGCAAGCTCTACGGCAAGAACACCACCGTAGGTCGCCCCGATGTGCAGAAGCTCGTAGGCGCCAACTTCACAGAAGGGGCCGAGCACATGGTGTTCATTACCACGAGCTACTTCACACCAGAGGCGAAGAAATTCGCTAGGGACGCCGGTGTGGAGATGGTCGATGGGAAGGGCCTCAGGAGGCTCCAGATCAAGGCCAAGGAGGCCAGTGCGAGGAGGTATGGGAACGCCGTGCGCCTCTGGAAACCCCTCACCGAACAGGATGTCATCGACCGTACGCCGCCGGACCTCCGCCACACCCTCTGATAGCCTCGATCCTGCAAAGGGGAATGGGGGCCGAAGGAGAGGAGCTACTACCTCCGTACCGAAGCACCCCCTCAACGGTCCTTCAAGGCCACCTCCAGGGCCACCATGGCGGCCCAGACGGCCTCCTCCTCGGAGGCCACAGCGGGGTTCTCGAGGACCTCCCCCAAGATTAGCTCCCGGGCCTTTGCGGGCCCCATCCCGGCGGCCCTCCGGCCGAGCCCCTCCGCCCAGGCCCTCACGGCGCCGCTATACAACATGTCCTCGCCCATAGCGGGCCCCTTCCCCGGAGTTCGGCCAAGGCCCTGCCCGAGGGCCCCCTCCACGGGTTCATGCCCAAAGCCCTGCCCGGACATCGCGCCGGGACAAGGCTTCGGGGGGTTCTCCATGGGGTGCGGGTCGGGGGTGCACCCGGAGTCATGTCGAGAGTTTGACATCGATTTAGTAGTAGAATATTGTCCAAAGACAGGATTCCGCGGTCGTGCTGGGAGGATTGCTTGGAGTACGTGGAGGTACACCCGAGAGTTCTCGAGCGACATCCGCAGCTTACCGAGGAGGACGTGAGGAAGGCATGGGACACAGCCTTCGTCGAGGCTGCAAGGGTCGGAAGCCCGAACTGGCCCGAGTATCTGCGAGTCGGCTTCGACGACAAAGGGCGCGAGGTCGAGATGGTCGCCGCCCCCTACAAGGGGGGTTGGATCATCTACCACGCGAACACGCCCTTGTCCAAGAGGACGCGAGACGAGTTGGAGAGATGCGGAAGGGGGCTCTGATGGCCGAGTACCTGCTTGACAACGGATATGTCCTCACCGACGACGAGATCGAGCGCCGGGCAAGGGAGTGGGAGGACGGCACCTGGGACGGCCACCTCGAGGTGGTCCGTGCCGGGAGACCTCGCCTGTCTGACGAGCCCAATGCCAACCTCTCGTTCAAGTGCCCGGAATCGTCCGCCGAGCTCATAGCGCGGGCCGCGGAAGCCCTGGGTGTGAAGAAGTCGGCCTTCATGAGGGAGGCCGCCGTGGAGAAGGCTGCAAGCGTGCTGGGGGCGACACCCTGAGGCTGGCCGAGCCGAGAAACCCGTTTGAGACAGAAGCGCAGGCCACAGTGTCTGCCTTGGCCTTCATTTTGGCGTCCGCCCTCTCCCGGGTGGGCCTCAGGTCAAAACGTCCGACCCCGAGACCCTTCAGGACGCGCCCCCCTCAGGTCCCCCGGCGGCGAGCACGTGCCAGAGCCCCGGCGGGTCCAGCCAGAGGGTCCTTCGGGCCCCTGCGGACCCCACCTCGACCGTATAGCGCACCCCGTGGGCGCAGTCCGGGCGCTCGGTCCTGGCGGGGCTCCGCCGTACCACCCGGACAGGCAGCCTCCGCCCGTCCTCCCAGACGATGCAGGAGGGCGTCACCCGCCCGCGTCGGTCGCAGGAGGACTCGACGTCAACGAACACGCGCCTGTCTTTGACCCTCCCCATGGCACCCCCTTAGAGATCACGTCCGCGAACCGCCGCGGGACCTCCCGCGGACCTCCCCCACCATCTCCCGGAACCCCTCCAGGGCGTCGAAGGGGGCGAACTGGGCGCACCGGGAGGAATCCGCCACGGCCTCCCGCCGCCCGTCCGCGGCCTGCCTCTCCTGGATCCTCCCCAGCATCTTCCGGCGGCGCTCCGCCTCGGCCACCGTGGGCGCCCCCGCGACCACCCTCGCCATGAGTTCCGCCGTTATCTCCGGGGCCCGCTCACGCACGGTGGCCGCCGATGCGCCCGGCGAGGTCCCTCGCGGTGCCCTCGGGAAGGAGGCTGGACCCGAGAAGCACCGAGGCCCTCCCGAAGCGGGCCGCCACGGCCCTTCTGGCCTCGTCCAGGCGCTGTCGGCGGGGGTCGGCGGAGGCCGGGTCGAAGAGCCGCGGCTGGCCCTCGCGGGTAAGTCCCGTGAGGGTCAGGTTGACCCTCCTCACGGGCACCCCGGGATAGGCCGTGGCGGCAAACACCGCAACCGCCGCCTCGGCGACCCCGTGGGCGGTGAGGGGGCCCTCCAGGGG
>CBCSOI010000049.1:0-8412 GCA_965141595.1 uncultured Atopobiaceae bacterium
CCACGGCTCCGCCCCCGAGCGCGGCGACAACGCCATCTACAAGATGGCCGACATCATCGCCGACGTCCGCGACCTCAACAACAACGGCTGCGACGAGTCCACCGAGATCCGCGGCCTCGTGAAGATGCTCGATCCCAAGTACAACCCCGAGCACTACGAGGACGCCCGCTTCCTGGGCCGCGGCACCTGCACCGTCTCCCAGATCTTCTACACCTCGCCCTCCCGCTGTGCCGTGGCCGACTCCTGCTCCATCTCCATCGACCGCCGCATGACCGCCGGCGAGACCTGGGAGAGCTGCCTCCAGGAGATCCGCGACCTGCCCGCGGTGAAGAAGTACGGCGACGACGTCAAGGTCACCATGTACAACTACGACCGTCCCAGCTGGACGGGCGAGGTCTACGAGACCGAGGCCTACTTCCCCACGTGGATCAACAAGGAGTCCGCGCCCCACGTCGCCGCCATGGTCGAGGCCCACAAGGCCCTCTTCGGCGACGAGCGCCAGGGACCCGACTGCGCCATGGACCTGCGTCACCGCCCCCTCGTGGACAAGTGGACCTTCTCCACTAACTGCGTGGCCATCCAGGGCCGCTACGGCATCCCCTGCGTGGGCTACGGCCCCGGCGCCGAGTCCCAGGCCCACGCCCCCAACGAGGTCACCTACAAGGACGACCTCGTGACCGCGGCCGCCCTCTATGTGGCCTCCGTCAACCTCTACGACGGCGACGCCGTCTGCGAGTCCGCCACCGAGTTCCGCGCCGACAACCTCGGCACCGACAACGACGGCGAGTAACACCGGTCCCCTGCGGCGGGGCCGCCCGGCCCCGCCGCCCCTCTGGCATCGAAGAAAGGCACCCATGGACGCTCAACTTCAGAAGCTCATCGACAAGCTCGACACCCTCGACTTCTCGGACATGTACGAGAACGACTTCCTGCTCACCTGGGACAAGTCCAAGGACGACCTCGAGGCCGTCATCGCCGTCGCCAACGCCCTCCGCAACCTCCGCGAGCGCAACATCAGCCCGCGCATCTTCGACTCCGGCCTGGGCATCTCCATCTTCCGCGACAACTCCACCCGCACCCGCTTCTCCTTCGCGAGCGCCTGCAACATGCTCGGCCTGACCGTCCAGGACCTCGACGAGAAGAAGTCCCAGATCGCCCACGGCGAGACCGTGCGCGAGACGGCCACCATGGTCTCCTTCATGGCCGACGTCATCGGCGTCCGCGACGACATGTACATCGGCGAGGGCCACAAGTACCAGAAGGAGGTCATCGCCTCGGTCGACGAGTCCTACAAGGACGGCATCCTCAACCAGAAGCCGACGCTCGTCTCCCTCCAGTGCGACATCGACCACCCCACGCAGTCCATGGCCGATCTCCTCTACATCGCCGAGCAGTTCGGCGGCGTCGAGAATCTCAAGGGCAAGAAGATCGCCATGTCCTGGGCCTACTCGCCCAGCTACGCCAAGCCCCTCTCCGTGCCCCAGGCCATCATCGGCCTCATGACCCGCTTCGGCATGGACGTGGTCCTGGCCCATCCCGAGGGCTACGACGTCATGCCCGAGGTCGAAGAGGTCGCCCGCAAGAACGCCCAGGAGTCCGGCGGCACCTTCACCAAGACCAACGACATGGCCGAGGCCTTCAAGGACGCCGACATCGTCATCCCCAAGAGCTGGGCTCCGTTCGTGGGCATGGAGGAGCGCACCAAGCTCTACGCCGCGGGCGACTTCGACGGCATCGACGCCCTCGAGCAGAAGCTCCTCGAGCAGAACAAGCAGCACATGGACTGGGTGACCACCCCCGAGCTCATGGCCACCACCAACAACGCCATCTACATGCACCCGCTGCCCGCCGACATCGAGGGCGTCTCCTGCGAGCACGGAGAGGTCACCAACGAGGTCTTCGAGGCCCATCGCGTGGGCATGTACAAGGAGGCCAGCTACAAGCCCTACGCCATCGCGGCCATGATCTTCCTGGCCAAGTGCAAGGACCCGCAGGCCACCCTGCGCGCCCTGGACGCCGCCGACAAGCCCCGCCTCTTCCAGGAGAAGTAAGGTAGTGCCACACGCCCGCGCGGCCTGAGGTACGGACGGTTCCACCGGGCCGGGTGCGTCTATTCGTGCCCGGCCCGGTCTCGATGGGCCGATTCTTCGGGGGAGGGGAGAGTGATGAGGCCTTCGGTACATGCGTCGCTCGTCGACGGGGACGGCACCCGGTTCTTCGGGCCGGGGCCCTACCGGCTCCTGGAGGGCGTCGACCGCCTCGGGAGCCTGTCAGCCGTGGCGCGAGAGATGGGCATGAGCTACTCCAAGGCCAACCGCGTGGTCAAGAACGCCGAGAAGGCCTGCGGGTTCCCGTTGCTGGCACGGCGCATCGGCGGCGCCGACGGGGGCTCGTCGGAGCTGACGCCCCGCGGCTCCGACCTCCTGGCGCGCTACCGCGCCTTCGAGGCTGCCTGCGCCGACGCGGCGGATGCCGCGTTCGCCTCCTGCTTCGAGGGCCTCTTCGACGTGCCCCGGTGCGCCTGCGTGGTGCTCGCCAACGGGCGCTCCGAGCGCTTCGGCTCCCAGAAGCTCCTCGCCGACCTCGACGGCGAGCCGGTGCTCGCCCGCACCCTGGCCGCGCTGCCCGACGGGCTTCTGGACGTCGTGGTCGCGGCGACGCCGGGCCCGGTCGCCGAGCTCGCCGAGGGTCTGGGGTTCACCTGCGTGGCGCCCGACGGCCCCGACATCTCCGACTCCGTGAGGGCCGGCCTCGCCGCCGTGGGCGATGCCGCCGGCTGCCTCTTCGTCTGCGGCGACCAGCCCCGGCTCGCGCCCGGGGACGTCGCTGCCCTCGTCGGCTGCCACCGGACGCACCCCGGCGCCGTCGTGCGGCTCTCCCTGGCCGGCGAGCCCGGGAACCCCGTCCTCTGGCCGAGCGACCTGTTCGCGGCGCTCGCCTCCATCGAGGGGGACCGCGGAGGGGCGTCGCTCATCGACGGGCGCCCCGACGTGGCCGCGCGGGTCGTGACCGTCGAGGCGCAGGCCCCCGAGTCGGTCGCCGACGTCGACACACCCGAGGAGCTGCGGCGCCTCGCCACCCGTCAGTGAAGGAGGACAAGCACACCATGAAACTCATTGCCGACGGTATCCTCGTCACCCCCGCCGGGCCCATGCGGGGCGACCTCGTCCTCGACGGCGGCACCATCGCCGACGTCGTCCCGGGCGGCGTGGCCTCGCGAGACTGCTTCGACGAGGTCTTCGACGCGTCGGGTTGCTACGTCTACCCCGGCTTCATCGACGCGCATACCCACATGCAGTGCTGGACCGGCATGGACTGGACCGCCGACTCGTTCGAGACCGGCACCCGCGCCGCCGCCTGCGGGGGCACGACCACCATCGTGGACTACGCCACCCAGGACCGCGGCACCACCATGCCCGACGCCCTTGCCGAGTGGCATCGCCGCGCCGACGGCACCTGCACGGCCAACTACGGGTTCCACATGGCCATCGCCGAGTGGAACGACGAGACCAAGGCCGACATCCCGGCCATGTTCGAGGCCGGCGTGACCTCGTTCAAGACGTACTTCGCCTACGACCACCTGCGCCTCCCCGACGACCAGATGCTCGACGTCCTCGAGACGATAAGGCCCGAGGGTGGCATCCTCTGCGTCCACTGCGAGAACGGCGACCTCGTGGACAGCCTCCAGCGGCGCGTCTTCGACGCCGGCATCACGGGCCCCGAGGGCCACCCCATGAGCCGGCCGGACATCTGCGAGGCCGAGGCGATCTCGCGCCTCATGTACCTCTCCGAGCTCTCCGGTGCCCGCGTCAACGTGGTGCACCTCTCCACGGCCCTGGGCCTGGAGGCCGTCGAGGCCGCAAAGGCCCGCGGTGTGGACGTCTGCGTGGAGTCGTGCCCCCAGTACCTCATCCTCGACGACACGTGCTTCCTCGAGCCCGACTTCCAGGGCGCCAAGTACGTCATGAGCCCGCCGCCCCGCAAGCCGCACGACCGCTCCGTGCTGCAGGACGCCCTGGTGGCGGGGCGTATCGACACCCTCGCCACCGATCACTGCTCCTTCAACCTCTTCGGTCAGAAGGACCGCGGCGTCGGCGACTTCCGCAAGATCCCCAACGGCGCCCCCGGCGTGGAGCACCGCCCCGCCCTCATCCACACGCTCTTCGCCGACGAGCTGGGTCCAGAGGACTTCTGCCGGCTCATGAGCGAGAACCCGGCCCGCGTGTTCGGCATGTATCCCGAGAAGGGTCGGCTGGCCGCCGGGTCGGACGCCGACGTCTGCGTGTGGGACCCCTCCGTGGCCTGGACCATCTCGGTCAGGAACCAGCATCAGGCGGTGGACTACACCCCCTACGAGGGCTTCGAGGCCCAGGGCATGCCCCGCTACGTGTTCGTCAACGGCGAGCTCGCCGCCGAGAACGGCGAGCCCACCGGCGCCAAGCCGGGCCGCTACGTGCCGCGTCACGCCGGGTGCGAGCCCCGTCGCATCGACGACGGCCCCGAGGTCCCGTAAGGCCCCTGCGGCCGATGCGGCCGCATCCCGTCCCGGTCATCCGCCCCGCCGGCCGGCGGGGGAGACAACGATAGGAGATATCCCATGAACAACCGCGCCGTCACCACCGTCAACGCCCCCGCCGCCATCGGCCCCTACAGCCAGGCCGTGGCCGCCGAGGGCCTCTCGATCAACGTCTCGGGCCAGCTCCCCATCGACCCGGCCACCGGCGAGTTCGCTGGCGACGACATCGCCAGCCAGACCCGCCAGAGCCTCACCAACGTCAAGAACATCCTCACCGAGGCCGGCGCCTCCATGGCCGACGTCGTGGAGACCACCGTCCTGCTCACCGACATCGCCGAGTTCGGCGCCATGAACGAGGTCTACGCGGAGTTCTTCTCCGAGCCCTTCCCGGCCCGCGCCGCCTTCCAGGTGGTCGCCCTGCCCAAGGGCGCCAAGGTCGAGATCAAGGCCGTGGCCCGCGTCTAGCACCTGCGCGATGCGACATCGGCGTGACAGCGGTGCCTGGCTCATCTGTTACTTCGCATAGTGCGCAATTGATGCCAGTTTGCACAGTAGGGGCGCACAGTGAGGGCCTCTCGACGCGAGGGGGCCTTGCTGTGCGCCCTTGGTGTGCGGGCGGCAGGGTCCGGCCGCCCAGAACCGGTTCCGGGCGGCCTGTTTCCATCAACAATGAACCCGACCCCGCCCAGAACCCGTTGTGGGCGCGCAAACCCCGCCCAGAACCCGTTGTGGGCGCGCAAAACCCGCCCGGAAGCCGTTTCGGGCGGGTTTTGCGCATCAAAAGGAGAACCTGGGGCGCCCCAAACCCGGTACGGGCGGGCAGGGCCTCCCCCCGGTCGGCCCCCGCCGCCCCCCGGGATGGCAAGGCCCCGGGGATAGGACGGAAGTGCCGGCGGGACGGCTAGAGCTCCCGCACCCGGTCTGCCCGCATGGAGCCAGCGCCCACGCATCCCGTGAAGCCCGCCTCCCGCAGGGCCGCCGCGAACCGCTCGGCCGCGGCCATGGCGGCGCCGTCGCCCGGGTCCACCTGGTTCACGAGGACGGTTCCCGCAAGCCCCTCGGCGGCCACAGCGCGGGCCACGGACTCCGGCGTGGCCTCGTCCTGCGGGGAGCCGCCCACCAGGCCGCAGAAGGCGTTGGGGCGGTGCACGGCCTCGGCGACCGTGTGCCCGAATCCCGAGGCGCCCAGCACGAGCACCGTCGGCCGTGCCCCATCCGGCACCACGGGCTCCCAGGGGGCATGGGCCTTGAGCGGCAGCCGCTTGGACCCGTCGGCCTCCACGAGCACGTAATCCGCCGCCGTCGCCAGCGCGCCGACGCCGCAGGAGGGCTCGGCAAGCTTGCCATGCTCGGCGGGTGCGCCCACGCATACCGCACGGTGCTCCAGGAGGGCCCGGCGCACGTCGCCGGGCGAGGCGTCGCCAAGGCACGGCACGCCGTCGAAGGGCAGCACGCGCGTGGTCGTGGCGAGTACCGCCGTTCCCGGGAGCACCCGGGCGAGGTGGGCGAGGAGCGACGTCTTGCCGCCGCTCCCCACCACCGGCGTGACGCCCGGTGCCGTTCGGAGGAAGTCAAGAATATTCATCTGGTTGTCTCACAATGAGTCTGGTACGGTCCGGAGCGAAAGGGCGCCTGCGTTCGGGCCCCCAAAGCGTTATGTTCTCATTGAGGCAACGATTTTTCCACCTGGGAAGGAGACCCGTATGAAGATCGACGCCCGTGGCATCACCTGCCCCAAGCCCGTCATCATGACCCTCCAGGCCCTGAAGGAGCTCCCCGCCGGCGAGGCCCTCGAGGTGCTCGTGGACGACGAGACCGCCCGGGGCAACCTCACCCGCCTCGCCTCCGAGAAGGGCTGCGCCCTCACGGTGACCGAGGCCGACGGCCACACCGTCATGACCCTCGTACCCGAGGGCGTCGTCGAGGTGACCTCGCCCGAGGAGGAGGCCGACGCCATCTGCGACGTCGTCGCGCCGGGCCCCGCCGTGTTCGCGTTCGGCTCCGCATCCATGGGTCAGGGCGATCCCGAGCTCGGCCACATCCTTGTGAAGGGCCTCATCTACGCCCTCTCCCAGCAGGACAGCGTGCCCTCCTGCTGCCTCTTCTTCAACGACGGCGCGCAGCTCACCTGCGAGGGGAGCGACACCGTGGAGGACATCAGCACACTCGAGGAGCGCGGCTGCAGGATCCTCACCTGCGGCACATGCCTCGACTTTCACCACCTGCGCGAGAAGCTCGCCGTGGGCGGCGTGACCAACCTCTACGAGATCGCCCAGATCCTCTCGGCCCAGGCCGGGGTCGTCACCGTCTGAGGCGCTGCCGTCAAGTCCCTTCCGTTAACCGGAGTGTCGGCGATTCCCCGTTTTCGACAGACCCGATTTGGCAATGGGTTAGAGGGAAGCGGGGGATTTTCCGCACAAGCGTTATTTGTTCACTAACATAACGAAAACGGTGAGGAGGAGAGTCATGCTCGTCTGCGTTCGCGGTGCCGGGGACCTGGCCTCGGGGACGGCCGTCCGTCTCCGCAGGGCCGGCATGGACGTGGTCATGCTCGACATCGCCGAGCCCACGTCGGTGAGGCGCTCCGTCTGCTTCTCGGAGGCGGTGCGGCTGGGCGAGACGTTCGTGGAGGACGTGCGCGGCGTGGCCGTGGCCGGTCCCGACGAGGCCGCCGCCGCGGTGGCTGCCGGGAACGTGGCCGTGATGGTGGACCCCGACGGCCGTTCCATCCCCGCGCTCGCCCCCGACGCCGTCGTGGACGCCATCCTCGCCAAGCGCAACCTTGGCACCACGCGGGACATGGCCCCGGCGGTCATAGGCGTCGGCCCGGGCTTCACGGCGGGCCTCGACTGCCACGCGGTGGTGGAGACGATGCGCGGCCACGACCTGGGCCGCGTCTACTACCGCGGCACCCCGGCCCCCAACACCGGCATCCCCGGGAACATCGGCGGCTACACCGTGGAGCGCGTGCTTCGCGCCCCGGCCGACGGCGTCTTCCGGGGTGTCCGCGCCATCGGCGACGTCGTGCGCGCCGGCGAGGTCGTGGCCACGGTGGAGGGGGTCCCCATGCCCGCGACCATCGACGGCGTCCTGCGCGGCCTGCTCCAGGACGGCCTCACGGTGTTCCGCGGCATGAAGGCCGGCGACATCGACCCGCGCTGCGAGGTGTCCCATTGCTTCTCGGTCTCCGACAAGGCCCGCTCCGTGGCGGGCGGCGTCCTGGAGGCCGTCGAGCACTTCCGTGCGTTCCCCCGCGAGCATAGGGAGGCATGACCGTGGCAGACCTCACCGACACCCTGCGCGACCCCCGGTTCGTCGAGGCCGTCGCCCGCTCCTTCGCCGCCGGGCGACCCACGGTGCTCGCCGTCGTGCTCTCGTGCCGCGGCTCCATGCCGCGCGACGCCTCGGCCGCCATGGCCCTCGTCGACGGCTCCTTCGTCGGCACGGTGGGCGGCGGCAAGGTGGAGGCCATGGTGCAGGAGCGCTGCCTTGCGGCGGCCGACGGCTCCGGGCCCGCTGACGACCTCACGTGGTACACCCACGCGCTCACCGGCATGGCCTGCGGCGGCGACGCCCTCGTGGGCATCCACCGCCTGGGACCTGCCGACGCCGTGTTCCTCGACCGCCTGCTCGACGCCCTCGACGCGGGTGCCGGCCACTGGCTCGAGGCCGTGTGGCCCGAGGAGGGCCCGGCCGAGCTCTCCGTGCGCGACGCGGCGCCGGACGTCGGCGGCCCCGTGGCGCCCGGTGCCAACGACACCCGCTGGTACCCCGAGGCCCGCACCTACGTGGAGGAGCCCGTGGCCGAGCCCGTGGTCTACGTCTTCGGGGCCGGGCACGTGGCCGCCGCCCTCGTGCCGGCGCTCTCGGCCGTGGGCTTCGTCTGCGAGGTGGCA
>CBCSOI010000050.1:0-8407 GCA_965141595.1 uncultured Atopobiaceae bacterium
CCGGAGCGCACCTTGTCGGCGAAGTCGTAGATGGAGGCGAGGGTCTCGTGGACGTCGGCCACGACGTCCTGGCCGTCCACCATGAAGGCGCCGGACTGCTCCTTGGGACGACGCAGGGCGGTGTGGAGCACGGCGCGGTCCTCGGTGGTGTTGATGTGCTCGCCGCAGACCATGGAGCGGAAGCGCCCCTCGAGGTCGACGGCGCGGCCGAGCTTGACGAGGAGGTCGAGGGTCTCCTCGGTCACGAGGTTCTTGGAGAGGTCGAACCGCAGGTCCTCGACGTCGAAGGTCATGGATGCCACACGGTCGGGGTCGTCGGCGAACCACTTCTTGAGGGAGACCCCCTCCTCCTGGAGGCGGTCGAAATGCTCCTGGAGGGCGGCCCACTCGGGGGTCCGGGTGACGTCGACGGGCTTGGGCAAGGCCATGGCTGTTCCCTTCTCTTCGCGGGTCACGGGGTCCCCGCGCGCTCCTTTTTTCTTCAGCCTACTCCAAAGGAGCCGCCCCGGACGGCCTGTGGGCACTCATATGCCTTTTACAAATCCGCGCGCGCCGGGCATCCCTCAGAACGGTTGGTCGAGCGGGGGGAGCTGCTTGAGGCGGTCCCACATCACGCGCTTGCGCCCGGGGTCGGCGAGGGCGGCCTCGAAGCCGCCGAGGGCCATGACGCGCATGCCCCGGGCGTGCACCGGCCAGCCCGGGCAGAGCATGGCCTCCTCGATGGAGGCGAGGCCCACGAGGTCGGCCGCCAGGGCGTCGCGCACCGCCGCGCACGCCGCCTCGTCGAGCACCACCACGGTGAGCGGGGAGAGGGTCGAGACCACGAGGTTCATGAGCCCCGCCGTCACCGGGGCTCCGGTGCGGTCCCACGCGGCCACGGCGCACCAGTCCTCGGGGGCGTAGCCCAGTGCCGCGAGGGCGCTCCTCAGCGCCGTGCCGTCGGGGCCCGAGAGGAGCGGGGCGCCGGAGCGTTCGGCCGGGCCGGGCTCGCCCGTGACGAGCAGGACGCTCGAGTAGGCGTTGCCCGCGAGCACCGCGCCGGCGGCCTCGAGGGCCGCGAGCTCCTCGCGCGCCTTGGCCCCGTACCGGGAGCGCACCTTGCCCCGGGTGTCTTCCATGGACCCTCCTCGCCCCATGCCGGCCGCCGGTTCGTGGAGAGCCGGAGATGGGCCGGCGCCCCCGGCCCATCAACCGTATCGCAAGAGGGTGGTCCGGGGTAGACACCCTCAAGAACACAGCGCGACGGGCGCCCGCGGGGCCCGTCCTTACCAAGGAGGTTGTCATGGCAGCCAAAGAGCTCACCGCCGCGAACTTCGACGAGACCATCAACAATGCCCAGAAGCCCGTCCTCGTGGATTTCTGGGCCAGCTGGTGCGGCCCCTGTCGCATGCTCTCCCCCATCGTCGAGGACCTCGCCGACCAGATGGCCGACGTCCTGGACGTCTGCAAGGTGAACGTCGAGGAGAACCAGGACCTCGCCGTGCGCTTCCAGGTCATGTCCATCCCCACGCTCATCCTGTTCAAGGACGGCAAGCCGGTCCATACCATGGTGGGCGCCCAGCCCCGCGACGTCCTCGCCCAGGAGATCGCCAAGTACCTGTAAGGCCCGCCCCAGCGGTCGAGGCGCCCCGCCACCGGCAGGGCGCCTTTTTCGTGCCCCGACGCCGACGGGAGATGACATCTCTGAAAGACAGGGGGAACCCGGGCGCCGCCCGTGCGCCAGAGGGCCATAATCACCACGAGCCTGAACGGCACGCAAGGAAGGAGCCACCGTTGCCCCAGAGCCACCGCACCCCGTGGACCACCCGGTTCGCAAGGCTGTGCCGCAACCACTGGCGCACCATCGTCGTGTGCCTCGCCCTCATCGTCCTCATCGCCATCTTGGAGGACGTGCTCTTCTCCGACATAGTGCGCATGGACCAGCTGGCCTACTGGCTCGTGGTGCTCCACATGCGAACCGACTGGCTCACGCCCGTCATGACGAGCGTCACCAACCTGGCCGCCCCGGTCCCGCTGCTGGTGATGCTGGTCATCGTGGCGGCCTTCGCCCCGGGGCGCCGCCCCGGCTGGTGCTGCGCCCTCAACCTCGTGCTCGTGGTGGCCCTGAACGAGCTGCTCAAGTACATCGTCCACCGGCCCCGCCCCGACGGCTTCCGCCTCATCTCCGAGGTGGGCTACAGCTTCCCGAGCGGCCACTCCATGGTGTCCATGGCGTTCTTCGGGCTGCTGGTATGGATGATCTGGCGCTACGAGCGCGACCGCACCATGCGCGTGCTCTGGAGCCTGTTCTTCGGCGCCGTCATCTTCATGGTGGGCTTCTCCCGCATCTACCTGGGGGTCCACTATGCGAGCGACGTGGTGGCCGGCTTCTGCGTCTCGCTCGTGTGGCTGGCGTTCTACACCCGCGTCGTGGCCCCGCTCTTCCTGCCCAAGCCCGCCAACCCGCGCCACAGCTCGGCTTTGGCCGCGCGCATCGCGCCCGACAAGGCCGGCCGTCCCGACCCCACCATGGACACGGCCATGTGGAACACCACGCCCGACGTGCCGCCCGCACCCAAGCACCGGCGCATGGGAGAGGGCCGCTGAGCGGGTTGCCCGCCCGGCGGTCCCTCGGGTCCGTCGACCCCCGGCGCGGCCTACAGCCCCATGAAGAACCAGGGGCTCGACGCCTGGGCCTCGCTCAGGGGGAGCTGGATGATCTGGGGGTCCTCCACGAGGCCGTCGCACACCCAGAGCCTCGCCATGGTGGGGCCCAGGCTCGTGCGGGGCAGCGTGGGGCTGCCGGGGTTGATGAGCCACGCGCCGGGCTCATCGTCCACGGCCTGGGGCCGCGAGAGCAGCTCGGAGCCGTCCTGGAGCGCCGTGACGTTCACGTGGTCGCCAACGGTGCGGTGGCGCCGGCGGCGCAGCACCTGGCCACCCTCGGGCGAGCGCTCGATGGAGGGGCGGTGGGTGTGGCCGAAGACGCAGACGTCGGCCGCGGCCGGTGTGAGCTTGTCGCGGTAGTGGGCCACCTCGAAGCGGACCCCGTCCACCGAGAAGCGCATCTTGCGCTTGATGTCGGGGCCGTACTGGCCCGTGTAGTCGGTGTTGCCCAGGCACAGGTGCACCGGGGCGATGGACCTGAGCAGGGCGTAGTCGGACGACGACGTGATGTCTCCGGCATGGACGATGACGTCGGCCCCCGAGAGCTCGTGGCGGAGCTCGTCGGTGATCAGGCCGTGGGTGTCGCTGACGATGTCGACGCGGATCTCGCGCAAAGGGATGCCTCCTTCTCGGTGCCGCCCCTAGATGCCCAGGGCCCGCTTGAGCTGGACCACCCGGCGGCGCGAGACGGAGATCTTCTTGTCGGGGATGCCGTCGAGGCCCAGCTGCAGGATGCCGCTGGACACCACCTCGACGTCCTCCACGTGCTCGAGGTTGACGATGTAGCCCCGGTGCACGCGGAAGAACCCGTGGGGGGCCAGGCGGTTCTCGAGCTGGGCGAGGGAGATGGTGGAGAGGAACCGGTCGTTGTCGGTGTAGATGCAGGAGTAGTCGTCCTTGGCCTCGATGTAGCGGATCTGGTCCACCGGCACGAGCACCTTGCGGCCGCCCTTCTCCACAGGGATGCGCTCCTGCGGGGTGTGCGCGGCGGGGGCGGCCGGGACGGCGCGGGCCTCCACCTTGTCGAGGGCCGTGCTCAGCCGCTCGGTCTCCACGGGCTTCATGAGGTAGTCCACGGCGTCGACGTCGAAGGCGTTGACGGCATACTCGCTGTAGGCGGTGACGAACACCACCGCGGGCGGGTTCTTGAGCTTGTGGAGGGCCTCCGCCAGCTGCATGCCGGTGGTCTTGGGCATGGAGATGTCCAGGAACAGGACGTCGGGACGGCTCTCGATGATCTTCTCCACGGCCTCGCGGGCGCTTGCGGCCTCGTCGACGCCGTCGATGCGTCCGGTCTCCTCCAGGATGTAGCGGAGCTCGGAACGCGCCGGGGCCTCGTCGTCTACGATCATCGCACTGAGCATGGAATCACCTCGCGGTACAAGGGACAGGGTCTCCGCCCCCGAGTTTAGGGGTTATTGCCCCCCGTTGCCAATTCCGGCCCCCTCCGGGGCGTCGGCGCCGTCCGGCTCGGGCCCCTCAACCGCGGCGAGGCGCAGCGTGACGACGGTGCCCTCGTCGGGGCGGCTCACGATGTCCACGCCCGAGCCCACGCCGAAGAAGCGCTCGAGCCGCTCCGCGACGTTGCGCAGGGCGATGCCGGTGCCCTTCTCCTCGTGGGAGACCCCCTCGGTCTTGGCGAGCAGGGCGTCCACGGCGGCCTGCTCCATGCCCACGCCGTCGTCGGCCACGGCGATGAGGACGTCGCCGTCCTCGCGGGTCACGTGGATGTCGATGTGCAGCACGCCCTCCTCGCGCATGGCGTGGCGCACGGCGTTCTCCACGATGGGCTGGACGATGAAGGCGGGGACCATGACGGCGCGGCAGTCGGGGTCGACGTGCTCCTCCTCCACGATGCGGTCCTCGCCGAACCGCGCGTGCTCGAATGTGAGGTAGCGGCGGGTCTGCTCGATCTCACGGCCGAGCGGGATGAGGGAGTCGGAGTTCTCCAGCGTCTGCCGGTAGAAGGTGGCGAACTCCCTGAGCAGGGAGCGGGCGCGCATGGGGTCGGTGCGCGTGAAGGCCGCGATGGTGTTGAGGGTGTTGAACAGGAAGTGCGGGTTGATCTGGGCCTGGAGGGCCTTGACCTCGGCCTGGGCCGTGAGCTGGGCCTGGCGCTCCAGCTCGTAGAAGGACAGCTGGGTGCTCAGCAGCTCGCCGAAGCCCTCGGCCACGGCGTACTGGGTGTGGTCGATGTCCTTGTAGTCGCGGTAGTAGAACTTGAGGGTGCCGATGGTCTGGTCGCGCACCGAGAGCGGCACCACGATACCGGCCGGCATGAAGCCCATGAGCCGCAGCCGGCTGCCGGCGTCGAGGTTGGCCATGGCGGCCTCGTCGGTGCGGCGCACGAGCGAGAAGGTCTGCATGCGGCCGCTGGCCAGCACGTCGCGGGTGGCCTGCGTGGAGATGAGGCTGCCCGGCGGGAAGTCCTCCTCGTACTCGCCCACGTAGGCCATGACGCGCTCGTGGTCGGTGATGGCCACGGCCATGGCGCAGGTCTCGGGGAGCAGGAGCTGGCACACGGCGCGGCAGCCCTCCATGGTGAGGCCCCCGCGCAGGTACTCGAGGGTGGTGGAGGCCGTGCGCAGGGTGCGCTCGGTGGCCTGGGAGCGCAGGGAGTCGGGCGCGCCCGAGGCGCCGGCGCCGGCGAAGACCACCACGACGATGCCCACGCCCGAGATGACGGCCACCACGGGCTCGCCCTTGGCGAGGCCCCAGACCAAGAGGATCAGCATGGTGAACACGCAGAGGGCGAGGATGATGGTGACGAAGTTGTCGAGGTAGTGGTGCTGGCCGCCGTGCCGCGCCATCAGGACGGCGCCCCCTCGCCGGTGGGGACGGGGCCCGTGGCGCCGGCGCCCACCGGGCCGGTGGCCTCGGCGGTGGAGGGGCCGTCGCCGACGTAGGGGTTGTAGGCAGCGACACCCGGGGGCGTGCCATGGTCCACGAGCCACGCGGCGAGGTCGCGCTCGCCCCACAGGCGCTGGACGATGGCGGGCCACCACGACATGAACGAGAGGTACGAGCGGGCGTTGCGCTCGGCGTTCTGGAGGGCCTCCCGGTAGCCGGAGGCCCAGACGGCCAGGTACTCGGCGTGGTCGCGGGTGCCGACGGCGCGGCGCAGCGCGGTGACGCGGATGCGGCGGTCGAGGTCGTCCGAGATCCACGGGCCCGGGTAGGGCATGAGCGACTCCGGGGTGACCTGGCTGAGGTCCTGCTTGGTGGCCGCATGGGCCAGCTTGGCGCGCTCGTAGAGCCAGCGGTAGACGTTCTGCTTGAAGCGGTTGGCCGGGCGCGGCGTCGACGGCGGCAGGTGGCGCACGCACCACTGGTTGTCGAACCACATGTCCATGCCGTAGAGCCGCAGGCTGAAGAGGTAGTCCATATCCTCGCCGCGGGTGATGTAGGGGTCGAAGGCCACCTGGGAGAAGGCCTCGGCATGGATGGCCATGCACCCGCCGCAGGCGAAGTTGGAGCGCGAGATGCGCGTGCCGGAGCGGGCGGCCCGCATCCACCGGTTGAAGCCGAGGTTCTTGTCCCAGTCGCGGTCGTACCAGGGGAGCTCCTCGTTGGCGAGGAACGAGTCGTCGGCGTCGATGAAGAAGCCGCTCTTGGCCGCCACGGGCAGGTTCTGGCGGGTGAGCTGACCCAGGCCGTAGACCGCCTCCACGAGGAAGTCGGGGCCGAGGGCCACCTCGTCATCGTCCAGGAAGACCACGACGTCGTGGGCGAGGATGGAGGCCACCATGAGGCCGAGGTTGCGGATGGCCCCGTAGCCGCGCAGGCTCACGGTCTCACCGCTCAGGCGGGGCGCCGCGGCGATGACGGCGTTCTGAACCGTGCGGGCCTCGGGGGCACCCACCACCAACGGCGTGAGGTTGGGGTGCTCGGCGCAGATGTCGTCCACGCGCGCCCGGGCGGCCTCCGCGGCCTCGGGCGGCGCCACGAGCAGGACCACGGTGCGCATGACGCCGCGCACCCGCTCCAGGGACTCCAGACAGCGGGCGAGCTCGGGCTCGGGGGCGTCCACGGGGGTGGCGTGGTCGTAGGTGCCCACGACCTCCTCGGAGGTGGTCCAGTAGCTCGGGATGACGATGACGGGGTTCACCGGGTTCCTCCCATCGGCCGCGGGTCGGTGCCGCCGGCGAGCATGGCCGGCAGGGGCGTGCGCTCGAGGGCGCGGTACAGGGGGAGCCCCAGGACGTACATGACCACGGCCTCGCCCACGGAGGTGCACACCAGGCCGAAGAGATACATGGCCGGCCACGCCCCCTCGAGCGAGATCGAGGTGAACGGGACGGTGTAGAAGCCCAGGCCCGCGAGGAGCAGGGGCAGGTAGGCGGGGACGATGAGCCCGTTGGCCACCACGGGTCCGAGGGCGGCCAGCGACGGCCGCGCCCTCCAGCGCCACATGACCCAGGCGCCGATGGCGGTGGCGGCGGACCCGAAGACGACGTCGAGGAGACCGAGCGTGCCGGTGCCGCCCAGCACGATGTTGGCGCCGTTGGCCACGGCGCATCCCAGAGCGAGGCCGGGGATGGCGTCCGGGGTGAGAAACGCCAGGACGCAGAGGGCCTCGGAGAGGCGGAACTGCACCGGCCCCCAGGCGAGGCCTCCCATGAACAGCATGCAGAACAGGGTCGCCGCCCCGTAGAGCGCCGCGATCATGGCGATGCGGGCCATGGTCGCAGGGCTCATGGTCGTGCTGGATCTCCGGCCCATGGGGCCCCCTCTCCGCGCCGGCCCGCAGGCCCTTCCGGTTGCTTCTTTTCCATAGTAGCGACTGAAAAACCCGTCGCCCGCACGAAAACGGGCCTCCCCCGCGGCATCGGGGGAGGCCCGTGGCCTCAGCTGAGGTCAGGGGAGGCGGCTAGGAGAGGCGGCCGGTCTTCCAGTCGAAGTAGAAGCGATGGCCGTTCTCGGTCATCCAGCCGCGGGCCGCGGAGCCCTTGGGGCCCCACTGGTTGTCGGAGCGGCGCAGGAAGTAGGTCTGACCGCCGTCGGTCAGCCAACCGGTGCCCAGGGTGCCCTTGGGACCCCACTGGTTGTCGGCGCGGCGCAGGAAGTAGGCCTGCCCGCCCTCATGGAGCCAGCCGGTGCCGATGGTGCCCTTCTTGCCCCACTGGTTGTCGGAGCGACGCAGGAAGTAGGTCTGGCCGTTCTCGGTGAGCCAGCCGGAGCCCACGGAGCCCTTGGGGCCCCACTGGTTGTCGGAGCGGCGCAGGAAGTAGGCCTGACCGTCCTCATAGAGCCAGCCGGAGCCCATGGAGCCCTGGGGGCCGTAGGCGTTGTCGGAGCGGCGCAGGAAGAAGCGCTGGCCGTCCTCGTCCTCGATCCAGCCGGTCTCCATGTAGCCCTCGTCGTCCACGTGGAAGCGATGGCCGTCGATGTCGACCCACTGGCCCGTCACGGCGTTGCCGTCGCCGTCGAGGAGCTGCTTGCCGTTCTCATCCTCGGCCCAGGTGTAGGTGGGTTCCACCACGGGGTCCTCGCCCAGGGTGAGCTCGGCGTAGCCCAGCGGGGTCTTGAGGGCTTCCTTCTCGGCGTCGTAGTCGGACGCGACGAACTTTCCCTGCTTGCCGCCGTTCCACCAGGCGCGGACCTCCTGGAGCACCTTGTTGCAGCGCTCCCAGGTCTTCTCGGCGGCCTTGTCGGCGGCGCGGGTGGCGAGGGCCTCGCGGGCCTCGGTGCCCTCGGTCTTGAGGAGCTCGGCCTCGACGACGTCGTTGTCGGCGATGAGCTCCTTCTGGAGCGCGTCGAG
>CBCSOI010000051.1:0-8346 GCA_965141595.1 uncultured Atopobiaceae bacterium
CCCCCAAGCCCTCCTCCAACAACTTCGGGGACCGCGAGTTCGATATCCCCGACTGCCTCACGCGCGCCCGCGGCGGATGGGCGCCCCCGCCCTGGTGGAGAGGACCGTCGACGGCGTGACCCTGCTCGGCGATTTCGGTCGCCCGGGCAGGGTCACGTTCGCGTTCACGGAGCGCACCGGCGGCGTCTCCCTGCCCCCCTACGAATCCCTCAACCTCGGCGACCATGTGGGCGACGACCCCGCCGCCGTGGCAGAGAACCGCGCCCGTGCCCTGGCGGCCCTGGGGGCCGGCGCCTACGCCGGGTCGCTCGTGGTCCCGAACCAGGTGCACGGCGACCGTGTGGTGACCGTCCGCTCCGCCGACCCCGCCGCCGTGGCCGCGGCGCGTGCGGAGGCGGCCGAGGGCGCCGACGCCGTGGTGTGCCTCGCCCCGGGGGTGCCGGTGCTCCTCTGCTACGCGGACTGCGTCCCCGTGGTGCTCGCAGCCCCCGACGGCTTCGCCGTCGTCCACTCCGGCTGGAAGGGTACATACGCACGCATAGCCGCCAAGGCGCTCGGGATGCTCTGCGAGGGCGCCTCGGTGCCCCCGTCCTCGGTACGGGCCTACCTGGGCCCGCATATCGCGGGATGTGACTATGAGGTGTCGACCGAGCTGCTTAATCGGTTCGAAACCGAGTTTGGTAGCATTGTCGGGGTCGACGCCAGCCACCTCTCGCTGGCCGCGGCCATCGTGAACACGCTCGTGAGTGCAGGGATGGACCCGTGCAACATCGTGAACCCAGAGATATCGACGCCCGCCTCCACGGACCGCTTCTTCTCGTACCGCGCCGAGGGGGGCGTGTGCGGGCGGCACGGCGCGGTGGCCTGGCTCGCCCCATGAGGCGCCTCGGCGCGCTGGCGTGCCTCGCGGCCTGCGTCCTCCTCCTCGCCGGCTGCGGCTCCCCGTCCGGGGCGGCCGGCAGCACCGTGACCGTCGCCGGCTCCACCACGGTCATGCCCATCGCCGAGATGGCCGCGGAGCGCTTCCAGGAGGCCACGGGCGACCGCGTCCTCGTGAGCGGCCTGGGCTCCTCCGCCGGCATCGAGGCCGTCATGAACGGCACGGCGGACATCGCCACCTCCAGCCGCGGCCTCACGGCCGCCGAGGAGGCCACCGGCGAGCTTGTCACCACCGTCGTCGCCCGCGACGGCATCGCCGTCATCGTCAACGCGGGCAACCCGGTGGGCAACCTGTCCATCTCGCAGCTCCGCGCCGTCTACGCCGGCGACGTCACCAACTGGTCGGAGCTCGGAGGCCCCGACCTCCCCATCCTCGTCGTCAACCGCGACGAGGCCTCCGGCACCCGCGAGGCCTTCAAGTCCATCGTCATGGACGGCACGCGCTTCGACGCCACGGCGGCGGTGCTCCCCGGCACGGGCCAGGTCCGCGACGTCGTGAGCCGCACCCCGGGCGCCATCGGCTACATCTCCATCGGCTTCGTGGACTCCGCCTTCACCACATCCACGGTCAAGGCCCTCTCCATCGACGGCGTCGAGCCCACCGAGGCCAACGTCGCCAGCGGCGCCTACCCCGTCTCGCGCAGCCTCTACCTCTTCACCAAGGGCGAGCCCACCGGCGAGGCGAAGGCGTACATCGACGAGGTCCTGTCGCCCGACATGGCCCAGACCATCCGAGACGCCGGCTACATCCCGGCCTCCGAGTCGGAGGGAGGCGACGCCTCGTGAGCAAGAAGGAAGAGCCCCTGCTCAAGCCCCCGCACCTGGAGGACATCGACCCCAATACGGCACCGGCCCACAGCTCCAACCTCAAGCTCGTGAGCCGCTCCACCATGATCAAGGAGCGCGCCCTCGAGGGCCTCTTCCTCGTGTGCGCCTGCGTGGCCGTCCTGGCCGTGCTGCTCATCTTCGTCTTCACGCTCTGGAAGGCGCTGCCCGTCCTCTCCGACATCGGCATCCTGAGCTTCTTCGGCCTCACCTGGGCGCCCTCGGAGGGGGAGTACGGCATCATGGCCCTGCTCGCCGGCTCCGTCATCGTGACGGCCGGCGCCCTGGTGATCGGCGTCCCGCTCGCCATCGGCTGCGCCGTCTACCTCACCGAGATCGCCAACAAGCGCCTCTCGGGCATCGTCTCCACGGCCGTCGACCTGCTGGCCGGCGTCCCCTCGGTCATCTACGGCTTCTTCGGCCTCGTCATCCTGCGCCCCCTCATCGCCGACGCCACCGGCGGCCTGGGCTTCGGCGCCCTCACGGCGTGGCTCGTGCTCGCCATCATGATCGTGCCCACCATCACCACGCTCACCATGGACGCCCTGCGCTCCATCCCCATGGGCGTGCGCGAGGCCAGCTACTCCATGGGCGCCACCAAGTGGCAGACCATCTACAAGGTGGTCCTCCCCGCGGCCAAGCTCGGCATCGTCAACGCCGTGGTGCTCGGCATGGGCCGCGCCATCGGCGAGACCATGGCCGTCCTCATGGTCGTGGGCAACGCGCCCGTGGTCCCCGACAGCGTCTCGAGCCCCATCTCCACCCTCACGAGCCAGATCGCCCTCGACATGGGCTACTCCAGCGGCCTGCACCGCTCCGCCCTGTTCGGCATGGGCGTGGTGCTCTTCATCATCTCCGCGGGACTCGTGGGCCTCGTGCGCCTGGTGAGCCGCCCCCGCGAGGCCAAGGTGGACACCGAGAAGCTCGCCGAGGAGCGGCGCGAGAAGGAGGACGAGACCCGCGCCACCCAGTGGGAGCTCGCCGAGGACGTCGCGGCCCCTCCCGCCGACCTCGCCGCCGACGTGGCGGCCCAGGAGGGTTCCCGCGCCCGCATCAAGCGCCTCCTGGCGTCCGGCGCCTCGCCCAGGGTGTCCAAGTCGGCCACCAACAGGGCCATGCTCGGCGTCTTCCGCGCCGCCGGTGCCGTCACCACGGCGGTGCTCGTGCTCATCATCCTGTTCGTGGCGGTCAACGGCCTGCCGGCCATGAGCCTCGACTTCGTGTTCGGCTGGCCCGAGGGCGTCAACGCCGAGGGCGGCATCTTCCCCACGATCGTCTCGTCGCTCTACGTGACGGCCCTGGCCATGGTCGTCTGCACGCCCATCGCCGTGCTCGCGGCCGTCTACCTGGCCGAGTACGCCAAGCAGGGGCGCCTCGTCAACTTCATCCGCTACGCGAGCGACACCCTGTCGTCGGTGCCCTCCATCGTCATGGGCCTGTTCGGCTTCGCGCTGTTCGTGGAGGCCTTCGGGTTCGGCCTGTCCATGCTCTCGGCCGCTCTGGCCCTGGCCCTGATGATGCTGCCCATCGTCATGCGCACCACCGAGGAGGCCATCCGCGCGGTGCCCCGCTACATCCGCTGGGGCGCCTACGGCCTCGGCGCCACCAAGTGGCAGGTCGTGAGCCGCGTCGTGCTCCCGAGCGCCTTCCCGCGCATCGCCACCGGCATCGTGCTCGCCATCGGCCGCGCCGTGGGCGAGACCGCCGTGGTCATGTACACCATGGGCCAGGCCATCAACCTGCCCGTGACGCCGCTCGACTCCGGCCGCCCCATGACCATCCACCTGTACCTGCTCGCCAACGACGGCATCAACATGCAGGCCGCGTACGGCACGGCCCTGCTGCTCATGCTGCTCATCCTCGCGTTCAACCTCTTCGCCCGCCACCTCTCCCGCAAGAGCGCCAAGAAAGCCGGAGGCAAGTGATCCCATGACCGAGTACCGCAACGCTCCCCACAACGACAAGACCGGCATCCATGTGGCCGACTTCGACTTCTGGTACGGGGACTTCCACGCCCTCACCGGTGTCACGATGGACATCGCCCAGAACAAGATCACGAGCTTCATCGGCCCGTCGGGCTGCGGCAAGTCCACGTTCCTGCGCTGCATCAACCGTATGAACGACCTCATCGAGGGCACGCGCACGGCCGGCACCATGGAGCTCGACGGCAACGACATCTACGCCGCCGGGGTCGATCCCGTGGACCTCAGGCGCCGCGTGGGCATGATCTTCCAGCAGCCCAACCCGTTCCCCAAGTCCATCTACGAGAACGTGGCCTTCGGCCCGCGCCTCCAGGGCGTCACGTCCAAGGACGACCTCGACGGCATCGTGGAGGAGTCGCTCAAGCGCGCCAACCTCTGGAAAGTGGTGTCCAACCAGCTAGTCAAGAACGGCCTGGCGCTCTCCGGCGGCCAGCAGCAGCGCCTCTGCATCGCCCGCGTGCTCGCCGTGCAGCCCGACGTCCTGCTCATGGACGAGCCCTGCAGCGCCATCGACCCCACCTCCGTGCAGAAGGTCGAGGACCTCATGTACGAGCTGGCGCCCGAGATGACGATCATCATCGTCACCCACAACATGCAGCAGGCGGCGCGCATCTCCGACTTCATGGCGTTCTTCCTCCAGGAGCACGCCGGCGAGCCCGCCACGCTCATCGAGTACGGCGTCACGAGCGAGATCTTCTCCTCGCCCAAGGACCAGCGCACCGAGGACTACATCACCGGCCGCTTCGGCTGACCGGCCAGCCCCGCACGCCCGGAGAGAAAGGAGCCCCATGAGGGAGCAATTCGACCGCCAGCTGGCGCGCCTGCGCCAGGAGCTCGTGTCCATCTACGCGGAGACCGACCTCCAGCTCCACGACGCCGTGGACTCCCTGGTCCAGGGCGACAAGGCCAAGGCCCGCGCCGTCAAGAAGGCCACGCGCGCCATCGACCTGCGCTGCAACGAGCTCGAGGACCGCGCCTACAACCTGATCGTCCTGCAGAACCCCGTGGCCAGCGACCTGCGCCTCCTGCAGTTCGTCATCTACTGCAACTTCAACCTCGCGCGCATGAGCAACCACGTGCGCAACATCGCCAAGACCACCAAGCGCTGCGCCGGCCACGACGTGCCCGGCCAGCTCCTCGACCTGCTCGCCAGCGAGGCGCACCTCGTCTACCGCGTGCTCGGCGCCACGGTCCAGGCCATCGTCGACAACGACATCGCCGAGGCCGCGGAGCTCCCCGAGCTCGACCGCCCCGTGGACGACCTCTACAAGAGCTTCTACAGCTCTTTCGCGCGTCTCGGGCCCGACGACGACATCGACGCCGCCAGCCGCGTGATCATGGCCGCCCGCATGCTCGAGCGCATCTCCGACAACTCCGTCGAGGTGGGGGAGCGCCTGGTGTTCCTGCTCACGGGCAACCACGAGGCCCTCACCACCCTCGCGGACATGGACGAGGAGGAGATCGAGGACCTCTATGTGGGTCAGAACGCCTCCTTCTCCCTCGGCGCCGAGAAGATCGAGCGCCTCGCCAACCAGATCCCCGAGATCGAGGTGGGCGCCGACTCCGACCCCATCGTGGACGACGAGACCATCGCCGAGAACATGAGCCAGGCCCTCGAGATGGCCGCCCGCGCTGCCGCGCAGGCCAAGGCCGAGAAGGCCGCCAAGAAGGCCCAGAAGGCCGGGGGTCAGAAGGACGCCCCGAAGGACGCCCAGAAGAAGGGGGGCGATTCCCGATGAGCCCGGTGGAGGACCAGGGCGCCTACCGCGAGTTCCTCGCCCGGCGCCGCGCCGAGATCGAGGCGCGTATCGCCGCCGCCTGCGAGCGCGTGGGCCGCGACGCCTCCGACGTCCAGGTCTTCGCCGTCTCGAAGACGGTGGGCCCGGAGGAGGTCGTCTCGGCCATGGACGCCGGCTACACCCGCTTCGCCGAGAACCGCCCCCAGGAGCTCGTCCGCAAGCTCGGGGCCCTCGAGGCGGCGGGTGTCGACGTGCCGCGCTTCGACATGATCGGCAACCTCCAGAAGAACAAGGTCAACGCCGTGCTCGGCCGCGCCACGGTCATCCAGTCGGTCTCCTCGGTGCACCTGGCCGAGGCCGTGAGCCGCCGTGCTGCCGAGCGCGGCATGGTGGCCCGGGTCCTTTTAGAGGTCAACGTGTCCGGCGAGGAGACCAAGAGCGGCTTCGCCCCGGCCGACCTCGCGCAGTGGGCCGAGCACATCGCCGACCTCCCCGGGATCGCGCCCGAGGGCCTCATGACCATGGCGCCCGCCCACGAGCCCGTCGAGGACCGCGAGACATTCAAGGGACTCCGCGAGCTTCGTGATAGTCTGGAGACCGAGACGGGCCTAGTGCTGCCGGTGCTCTCCTGCGGCATGAGCGACGACTTCGAGATCGCGGTGGAGGAGGGCTCGACCCTCGTGCGCCTCGGCCGCATCGTCTTCGACCCCGACTACACCCCCGCCGCCGGCGAGCCGGCGGCCAAACGCGACTGAAACGAGACCAAGGAGGGCCTGCCGTGAGCTTCCTCGACAACATCCGCGACCGCCTCATGGGCGAGTCGGGCCAGGGCTACGACGACTACGACCGCGGGTACGACGACTACGACGACCAGTGGGGCGACGAGCCCCAGACCAGCGGCGTCCTTGGCAACACGTCCAGGCCCGAGGCCGAGTCTGTCTCGGTCTACACGAGGAGCGGCCGCCCCGTCGAGGAGGGCGTCTCCTCGCCGTCCGCCGGCGGGTTCAGCACCTCCCAGCGCATGGGCGACGAGCGCTGGGGCGCCGGCAGCACCCACCGCACCGCGGGCGACTACGCCCCCTCGGCCACGAGCGTGCTCGGCAACTCCCACACCCCCACTCCGGGAGACGTGGGCCTCACGCCCGTACCCCGCGTGAGCTCGGGCAAGCTGCCGCCCTACGTGCTCAAGCCCACGAGCTACGACGACGTTCAGCTCGTCATCCGCCGCGTCCGCACCAACCAGCCCGTGGTCATCTCGTTCAGGAACACCCAGATCGAGATCGCCAAGCGCATCCTCGACTTCTGCTTCGGCCTCTCCTGCGGCGTCGACGGCGCCGTGGAGGAGATCGACGACCGCGTGTTCGTCGTCCTGCCCAACGGCATCGAGCTCTCCTCGGCAGACATGGAGAAGCTCGCCGCCGACCGTGTGATCGGCGGTAGGTAGCGTGCGCGCCTCCGAGGCCGCCGTCTGCATCGTCGGCGGGGGGGCCATGGGCGGAGCCATCGCCCGCGGGCTCGTGGCGTCGGGCACCTGCCCCGCGTCCCATGTGACGGTGTGCGACCACAACGACTCCAAGCTCGAGACCCTCGCCTCAGACTGCGGCGTGGCCACGGCCAGGGACGCGGCCCGCGCCCTCGCCTCGTCGCCCGACGTGGTGGTCGTGGCCGTGAAGCCGCAGGTCCTCTCCTCGCTCCTCGAGGAGGTGGGGCCCGCCGTGGCGGACTCCCTCGCCGTCTCCATCGCCGCCGGCACGCCCCTGGCCTCCATCGAGGAGCAGCTGGGGGAGGGTGCCCGCGTCGTCCGCGTCATGCCCAACCTCCCCGTGGCCGTGCGCCGCGGCGCCTCCGCGGTGGCGCGGGGCCTCTGGGCCACCGACGACGACGTCGCGCTCGTGTGCGAGCTCTTCGGCGCCCTGGGCTCCGTCGCCGTCATGCGCGAGGACCAGCTCGACGCCGAGGGTGCCGTCATCGGCTGCGCGCCGGCGTACTTCGCCCTCATGGTCGACGCCCTCACCCGCGCCGGCGTGGATGCCGGGCTCCCGGCCGCGGCCGCCCGCGACCTCGCCTGCACCACCATGGGCGGCGTGAGCGAGATGCTCTCGGACTCCGGTGAGCACCCCCGCGCCTACATGGAGAAGGTGACCTCCCCCGGCGGCACCACCGCTGCGGCCCTCCGCGTGCTCGAGCCGGCCCTCGTCGAGGGCTGCTACGGCGCCGTTGACGCGGCCCTCGAGCGAACCCGTGCCCTCTCCCGGAAAGGCTGAAACCCATGCTCCCACTCGCCCGCGCGGTGAGCACGCTGTTCGAGATCTACGAGTTCATCATCCTCGCCTGGTGCATCCTCAGCTGGATCCCCCGCACCCCCGGCGGCTTCGTGGACGACCTCTCCCAGGTGCTCTCCCGCATCGTCATGCCCTACCTCGGCGTGTTCCGCCGCATCATCCCCTCCTTCGGGGGTATCGACTTCTCGCCGGTGGTGGCGATCCTGGCGCTCTCCATCCTGCAGCCCCTCGTCGTGAGGCTCATCCTCATGCTGTGACGCTGCGGGCACCCGCCTGCATTTCTCGTGGTGGGCGCGGCACGGCGCCTCCGTGCGCTAAACTTTTCCCTGTTCGTGCAAATGCACCAGGCCATCCTTTAGTGAAGGGACCGAGAATGGCGATCACACCAGCGGACATCGAGCAGCTCACGTTCAGCGCGTCCAAGCAGGGTTACGACACCGAGGAGGTCGACGCCTTCCTCGAGGAGCTCGCCGGCGAGGTCGACGCCATGCTCCAGAAGATCATGGACCTCAAGAGCCGCCTCACGGCTTCCGAGCAGGCCCTCGACGCCGCGCGCGCCTAGGTCGCCCAGCTCGAGGC
>CBCSOI010000052.1:0-8283 GCA_965141595.1 uncultured Atopobiaceae bacterium
GCGCGGGGGCCGCAGGAGACGTCGTCCTCGATGACGGCGCCCTCGGCCACGGTCTCGTCGACGGTGCAGCGGTCGCCCACGGAGGTGTCCGTGAGGCGTGAGTCGGGACCCACGACGCAGTCCTCGCCGATGGAGGTGGAGCCCCACAGGTAGGTGCCGGGCAAAAGCTCGGTGTCGCGGCCCACGGTGACGCCGGGGCCCACCCACACGAGGTCGGGGTCCAGCATGGTGACGCCCTCGGTCATGAGACGGCCGTTGATGCGGCGCTGCATGACCTTGGTGGCCTCGGCGAGCTGGGTGCGGGAGTTGACGCCGAGCATCTCGGTGTCGTCGTCCACGTGCACGGCGGTGACCGGGAGGCCCGCATGCCTCAGGATCTCCACCATGTCGGTGATGTAGTACTCGCCCTGGGCGTTGTCGTTGCCGATCTCGCCGATATGGGCGGCCAGCCGGGCGCCGTCGAAGGCGTAGACGCCGGAGTTGCACTCGGTGAGGGACGCGCGCTGCTCCTCGGTGCAGTCCTTGTGCTCCACGATGGCCACGACGTCGCCGGCGTCGTCGAGGACGATGCGGCCGTAGCCGGTGGGGTCCTCGGGTGCCATGGTGAGCACGGCGGCGGCGCGGCCGCCCTCGGTCACCTGGTCGGTGAGCGCGGCGATGGTGGAGGGCTCCACGAGGGGCGTGTCCCCGTACAGCACGGCCACGCACCCCGAGGCGACGCCCGTCTCGTCGAGGGCGACCTTGAGCGCGTGGCCGGTGCCGAGGCGCTCCTGCTGGAGCACGCACTCGACGTTCTCGGCGGCGAGGAGCTCCAGGACCTCATCGGCGCCGTTGCCCACGACCACGATGACGCGGTCCGCGCCCGCCTGGCGGGCGGCCTCGACCGCCCAGACCACGAGGGGTCGACCGAGCATCTTATGGGCCACTTTGGGGTGTTTGGACTTCATGCGGGTACCCTCGCCGGCGGCGAGGACGATGGCGGTGAATGCCATAGAAGGGTGCCTCCTGGGCAATGGGGCCGCTGGTTGAACTCGCGGCACAGATGCATGAACGCCTTGCATGATAGCGCAGATAGGAGCCGCTTCGGCGGGGGTGGCCGATGCCCGTGGTACACTTGGCCCCCAGAGGGGCATCGTCCAATGGTCAGGACCCTGGTTTTTGGTACCAGTTATGGGGGTTCGAATCCCTCTGCCCCCGCCAACCGCGCAGCAGGCCGCCCGGCATCCGCCGGCGGCCTTTTCTCATGCACGTGTCGCCGGCGGTGTCATCGGGGCTCAGGCAGTGATGACGCGCGTCTCGGCGGCGACCGCGGGGTTGCTGCGGTCGGAGACGACCGTGACGCGGTCCAGCGGGAGCACCCTGACGTTCAGGACCTCCCCGAACTTGGAGGAGTCGGCGAGCACGTAGGTCTCCTTGGCGTGCTCGGCCACCACCTGCTTCTTGTTGGACTCCTGCATGCTCGGCGTGGTGATCCCGAACCTGACGTCGACGCCGTTGGCCCCCAGGAAGGCCCGGTCGAACACGAAGCGCCCGACGTTCTCCTCGGTCATGGGGCCGTACACGGAGGAGAGGTCGGGGCTCAGGATGCCGCCCAGCATCACGAGGGTCGCCGTGGGGTCGGCGCCCGCGAGGGAGAACGCGTCGGCGTTGGTGGTGACCACCGTGACCGGCCTTGCCATGAGGAGGGCGAGCAGGGCCGAGCAGGTGGACCCGGAGTCCACGTAGACCGTCTCGCCGTCCTCCACGAGGGCGGCGGCCGCCGCCGCGATGGCGCGCTTCTCGCCCACGTGGATTGCCGCCTTGACGCTGATGGGCGTCTCGCGGGGACCGCCGGCGGCCTTCACGGCCCCGCCGCTCAGGCGCTGGAGCCTGCCGTCCGCCTCGAGCTCGCGCACGTCGCGTCGGAGCGTCGACTCGGACACCTCCGGCAGGAGCTCCTGTATGTCGGAGAAGCGAACGACCTCCTCCTGGGAGAGGAGGTCGAGGATGGATTGCTGACGCTTGTAGGGGATCATGGGCCCTCGTGTTCCTGGCGGGGCCTACTCGGCCCGGTGGTCGACTGTCTATGACTGTACATGACCGACGGTGAAAGAAATCTACCGTTCGCGGGAGATTACCTACCGCTCATCCCATGGAATGACCCTGAATGACGGTAAATGACAATTTCCAACCCTGAATGACAGATTGTGACGTTATAGTCCTTCTCAACGACCGCAAGTGAATGTGGTTGACAGGAACTGACGGAAGAGAAGGAGACGACCCATGAAACTGGCCACACGCATCAACTCGTTCCTCTCGGAGGCGGGCGGCGACCTCGCCTCCGTGCTCCGGGAGTTCTCGGGGCTCGGCCTCACCCACTGCGACTTCAACTACCCCGAGCATGTGGAGGGGCTCCCCGCGGCCGACCTCAAGGCCATGCTCGACGCCAACGGCCTCGAGGCCAACGGCGTCGCGGTGCGCTTCCGCAAGCACTTCCTCAACGGCGAGTTCGGCAACGCCGACCCCGTGGTCGCCGCAGACGCCCTCGCCCTTGCCAAGGAGGGCACCGACTACTGCCGTGCCATCGGCGGCAAGGTGGTCACCCTCTGGCTCGGCTTCGACGGGTTCGACTACCCCTTCCAGGCCGACTACAGTCGCATGTGGGACGCCGTCGCCTCCGCCTTCCGTGAGCTCTGCGACTACGCCCCCGACATGCTCTTCTCCATCGAGTACAAGCCCTTCGAGGAGCGGTCCTTCGCCCTCATCGACAGCTTCGGCCTCGTGCTCGCCATGATCGACGAGATCGACCGCCCCAACATCGGCGCCACCCTCGACTACTGCCATATGCTCATGAAGCACGACAACCCCGCCTACGGCGCCGACATCCTCGGCTCCAGGGGGCGCCTCTTCGGCGTCCACCTCAACGACGGCTACGGGCGCTTCGACGACGGCCTCATGGTGGGCACCGTCACCCTGCCCCAGACCCTCGAGTTCCTCTACTACGTGAAGAAGCACGGCTTCGACCACGCCGTCTACTTCGACACCTTCCCCAAGCGCGAGCGTGCGGCCGCCGAGTGCGCCGCGAACGTCGCCATGGTGCGCCGCATCGACGAGACCATCGACCGCCTGGGCCTCGACCGCATCCAGGCCGCCGTGGACGCCAACGACGGCGTGGGCGTGAGCCGACTCGTGCTCGACGCCTTCATGAACTAGGCCACAGAGAACCCAAGAGAGGAATCACGATGGACTACAAAGTGACGGCCGAGAGGATCCTCGAGTACGTCGGCGGCCCCGAGAACGTCGCGAACGTCTCCCACTGCGCCACGCGCCTGCGCCTCATCCTCAAGGACGAGTCCCTGGCCGACGACGACGCCATCCGCGCCCTCGACGGCATCCCGAACGTGGCCCACGGCTCGGGCCAATACCAGATCCTCGTGGGCATCAACGTGCCCAAGCTCTACGAGCAGTTCCAGCCGCTGGTGACCGGCGGCGCGACCGAGACGGCCGTGGCCGTCGACGAGGGCGGCAGCCCCGTCACCAAGGTCTTCAGCGCCATCTCGGCGATCTTCTCGCCGCTCCTGGCCCCCTTGGCCGGCTCCGGCGTGCTCCGCGGACTCCTCATCCTGTGCACCCAGCTGGGGTGGATCGCGGAGGGCTCGAGCACCTACACGATCCTCTACTCCGCGTCGATGGCCGTGTTCTACTTCCTCCCTGTGCTCCTCGCCGTGAGCGCGGCCAAGCGCTTCGGCGCCAACCCCTTCATCTCCGCGCTGATCGGCGCGGCCCTCATCTACCCGGACTTCCTGGGCCTCATGGGCGACGTGGGCAACGGCGCCATGGGCGACTTCTTCGGCATCCCCGTCGTGCTCATGAACTACAGCTCCACCGTCATCCCCATCATCCTGGCCATCTGGGTCTACAGCTACCTCTTCAGGTTCCTCGACTCCAAGGTGCCCGAGGACCTGCAGCTCGTGGTCACGCCCCTCGTGTCGCTCGTCGTGATGGTGCCCCTGACCATGATCGTGATCGGCCCCATCGGCGTGTACGGCGGCGAGCTCATCGCCGCGGGCGTCAACTGGCTCCTCGGCGTGTCCGGCATGGTCGCCGGCGCCGTGGTGGGCGGCGGCTGGTCGGTGCTCGTCTCCGTGGGCATGCACTGGGCCGTGAACCCCATCATGATCAACAACATCGCCCAGAACGGCATGGACTACATCTGCCCCATGACCTTCGCCTGCAACTTCGCCGTCATCGGCGTGGCCCTCGGCGTCTTCCTCAAGGCCAGGGACCGCGACGTGAAGAGCTTCTCCCTCACCGGCGTGGTCACCATCGTGCTCTCCGCCATCATCGAGCCCACGCTCTTCGGCCTGCTGGTCAAGAACAAGCGCCTCTTCCTGGCCCAGATCATCGCCGGCGCCGTGGGCGGCGCGGTCCTCGGCCTGCTGCAGGTCTACACCACGGCCTTCGTGTTCGGCTCCGTGGTGACCTTCCCCGCCTTCATCTCGGCCGACATGATGAACTTCGTGAACGCCATGATCGGCCTCGGTATCTCCACCGTGCTCGGCGCGGTGCTCGGGTACGCCTTCTGCAAGAAGGACGAGAAGCTGGCCTGACGACCGTTCCGGTGCCCGCCCCGCGGGGCGGGCACCCCGCTTTCCAGAGAGAGAGGAGAGGCCATGGGTCTCTTTGACAGGTTCAAGAGGAAGGGGCCGGAGGCGCCTGCGGCCGTGGCGTGCGACTGGGAGCCCCTGACGGTGCTCTCGCCGGTCGACGGCGAGGCGGTGGCCCTCGCAGACGTCCCCGACGAGGCGTTCTCCCAGGGGCTCCTGGGGCAGGGCCTCGCCGTGAGGCCGAGCGGACGGACGGTCTTCTCACCCGTGGACGGTACCGTGGCGGCCCTCGTGGGCTCCGGCCATGCCGTGGGCCTCGAGACGGCGGACGGCATGCAGGTGCTCGTGCACGTGGGCGTGGACACCGTGGCGATGGAGGGGGAGGGGTTCACGCCCTACGTCTCCCAGGGAGAAGCCGTGAGGGCGGGCCAGCCGCTGCTGGGGTTCGACCCCGATGCCATCGCGGCGGCCGGCCACCCCGACGAGGTGATGGTGCTCGTCTCCAACTCCGCGGAGTACGCCGCTGTGACGCCGGCGACCCCGGGTCCCGTCAGGGCGGGGGAGCGGGTCGTCACCCTCGCCCGGTAGCCCGGGTCGGACCGACACGAGAGGCGGGACCTCCCACCCCGGTAGGGGTGGGAGGTCCCGCCTCTTCTCTCGATGGTTCGGGTGCCTACGCCTCGTCGAAGGCTGCGCACACGGCGTCCAGGATCACGCTCGCGATCATCTGGGCGCGGTTGCTCGTGAAGCTGCCGTCGTACTCGTTGGCGTCGGCCGGCAGCTGGATGCGCACGTAGGGAGGCCGGTGCCGGCTGGCGGCCAGGGAGGTGCGCAGGCGCCGCGGGAGGTCGTCGCCGCAGCGGTCCATGTGCACGGAGGTGACGCCGGGCTCGGCCTCGGGGTCGTCGCAGACGAGCTCGAGGATGGCGGTCATGCCCTCGGGCACCTCGTCGAGGCCGTTGTAGAGGGCGAGGCCGGAGTCCTCGCTCGTGGCGCTCGCGAGGTTCCAGATGCGGCCGGCCACCGTGCGGGCGATGGGGCCGTCGGCGAACAGGGCCAGGGCGTTGTCCTCGAGCACGGAGGCCGCGCGGGCGAAGCCGATGCCCGCCTGAGGGACCGGCGCCTGGGCCTCCTTGCCGCCCCATACGTGGTAGAGGCGCCAGATGGCCTGGAACGTGTCCTGGAAGCACATGCCGTCGGCCAGCATGCCCACGTTTTCCTGGAACTGCTTGACGGCGGCCTCGGTGTGGGCGCCGAAGCACCCGTCGATCTCCCCGCAGGAGAAGCCGAGGATGGACAGCGCGTTCTGCATGGTGCGGACGTCGTTGCCCTTGAAGTTGGGCAGACGCAGGTAGAGGGTGCGGTCGCCCATGTGGTAGCCCTCGTCCACGAGGCACGACCACATGGTGGCGTCGACGTCGCGCCCGGTCTCTAGGCCGTGGTCGCGGCGGAAGGCCAGGACCGCCTCGGCGGTGGAGGGGCCGAAGCGCTCGGCGTCGCGCTCGTCGGGGGCGATGGCATAGCCGAGGGAGACGAGACGGTCCTGCACGTCTTCCACGGCGATGCCGTCCATCCCTTCCTTGATTGGATCCATGGTGCTCCTTTTTGTACAGGCGGTGCGTGGTGCGGCGCCCGGGCGGGCCGGGTCGTGTCAGGCAGTGCGAGAGACGAAGAACGAGGGCATGGCCAGGAGGGCGTCGAGGGCCTCGCCGGGCACGAGCCCCACGTCCTCGAGGTGCGTGACGGCGCGTCCCGCGAGGTCTGCGGCGTAGGCGCGGGCATGCTCCACGGCGCCGGTGGCCTCGAGGAGGGAGACGGCCCGGGAGAGGTCCCCGGGGTCGGACGTGCCCGACTCGAGGATGCCCCTGAGCTCGGCGGCCTGCTCGGCCGTGCCGTGCCCCAAGGCCCAGCAGACCATGAGGGTGCGCTTTCCCTCGGTGATGTCGCTCCGGAAGTCCTTGCCTTGGGCGACGGGGTCACCGACGACGTTGAGGATGTCGTCCTGGATCTGGAAGGCGAGCCCGGCGTCGAGGCCGAAGGAGCGCAGGGCGTCCACCTGGGCAGCCGTCGCCCCGGCCACCATGGCGCCCATGGCCAGCGGCGAGGCGGCCGAGTAGTGCGCCGTCTTGAGGGTGGCCATGGCCAGGTAGTCCTCGCAGGTCACGTCCCAGCGGCCGTCGCGGGCCCAGCCGAGGTCGAGGGCCTGGCCCTCGACGGTACGCATCATCATCTCGCAGAGCTCCACCATGACGGCGTGGCGGCAGGCGGCGGGCACGCGCGTGTCGTCGGCCACGCAGGCGAAGCTCTCCACGAGGGAGAAGTCGCCGGCGTTGATCGCCAGCCCCTCGCCCTCGCTGCGGTGCAGGCAGGGGACGCCGCGGCGGGTCTCGGACTCGTCGGCGATGTCGTCGTGGATGAGCGCCGCGCTCTGGAAGTGCTCCACGGCCGCCGCCACGGGCATGGCCGCGGACTCGTCGCCGCCGGTGACGGCGCAGCCCATGAGCACGAGGGCCGGGCGGATGCGCTTGCCGCCGTGGGCAGAGAAGTCCTGGAGGGGGCGGTAGAGGTAGCGGCGCAGGTCGTCGGTGGGGACGAGCGCGTAGGCGGCCGCGAGCTCGGCGTCGACGGCGTCGCGGCGCGCGGCCACGTAGTCGGGGAACGCCTGGGGCACGGCCTCGGACGGGGACGCGGCCGCCATGTCAGGCACCGAGCCCGTCGGGGTTCTTGGACTGCCAGTTCCAGGAGTCGCGGCACATGTCGGCGAGGTCGAACCGGGCCTTCCAGCCCATCTCGCGCTCGGCCTTGGCGCAGTCGGCGTAGTTCTCGGCGACGTCGCCGGCACGACGGGCCTCCACGACGTAGGGAATCTCGTGGCCGCAGGCCTCGGAGAAGCACTTGACGACGTCGAGCACGGAGGAGCCCACGCCGGTGCCCAGGTTGAACACCTCGACGCCGGTACGGCCGTTCATCCAGGCGAGGGCGGCCACGTGGCCGGCGGCCAGGTCGCACACGTGGATGTAGTCGCGCACGCCGGTGCCGTCGGGGGTGGGGTAGTCGTCGCCGAAGACGTGGACGGCCTCGCGCTTGCCCACGGCGGTCTGGGCCACGTAGGGCATGAGGTTGTTGGGGATGCCCTTGGGGTCCTCGCCGATGAGTCCGGAGGGGTGCGCGCCGATGGGGTTGAAGTAGCGGAGCAGCACGACGTCCCACTCGGGGTCGGCCACGGTGAGGTCGGTGAGGACCTGCTCGATCATCCACTTGGTCCAGCCGTAGGGGTTGGTGGCCGGCTTCTTGGGGGAGTCCTCGGTGAGGGGCAGGGCGTCGGGGTCGCCGTAGACGGTGGCCGAGCTGGAGAAGATGATGGCCTTGCAGCCGGCCTCGCGCATGACCTCGCAGAGGGTGAGGGTGCCGCCGATGTTGTTGCTGTAGTACTCGAGCGGCTTCTCGACGGACTCGCCGACGGCCTTGAAGCCGGCGAAGTGGATCACGCGGTCGACGTCGTGGCGCGCGAAGACCTCCTCGAGGGCGGCGCGGTCGCAGATGTCCACCTCGTGGAAGGCGCAGCGGGAGAAGGCCTCGTCGCCCACGATCTCGCGGATGCGGTCGAGGACGCGGGGGCTGGAGTTGGAGAGGTCGTCCACGATCACGACGCGGTAGCCGCTCTCGAGCAGGTCGACGACGGTATGGCTGGCGATGA
>CBCSOI010000053.1:0-8233 GCA_965141595.1 uncultured Atopobiaceae bacterium
CGTGGCGAGCCAGGCCAAAAGCGTGGCACCGGCCGACGCGTGGGCGGCCACCGACGCCGGCAGCGAGTAGATGCCACCGCCCACCATGGCCGAAACCGAGATGCCGACGAGGCCCCAGAGCCCCACGCGCTCCGGAACGATCCCGCCCTTGGCCATGTCTGCCCCCACTCCCGTCGCAGCCGGAAAAAAGGCGGCCCCACACAGCGCGGGGCCGCCGACACTCCTCTTGTGGGTTCCCCTTATGGGGGTCCCTGATTCAGCCGTGGGCGCGACGGGTGGGCACCTAGGCCACCTGCACCTTTCCCTGGGCGTCCACGAGGGCCGCCACCTCGGCGTAGAGCACCACGGACTGGGCGTCCACGGTGACGGGCATGGAGAGGCGCATGAGCCCTGCGCCGCCGTCCACGTAGAGCTCCAGGGAGTCGAGCCCGCCGTGGCGGGAGGCCGAGCGCGAGAGCGCCGAGAGGAACTCCTTGGTCAAGCCCTCGGCGGGCATGAGCACCTCGAGGGTCTTGGGGCGGTTGGCCTCGTCGTCGAGCAGCAGGGGCTCCACCGACTGCGCCATGAACTGGTCGCCGCGGTCGGAACGGTCCACGCGGCCCTCGACGCGCAGGAAGATGTCGCCGTCGTCGTCGGGGAACAGGAGCGACGCGCACTTGGAGTAGGTCTTGGGGAAGACCACGACGTCGATCTTGTTCTCCATGTCCTCCAGGGTGACGATGGCCATGGGGTCGCCCTTCTTGGTGGTGCGCTTCTGCACCGTGGAGGCCATGCCGGCGAGCCAGATGGTGCGCTCGTCGTCCACGGCGCGCATCTCGGTGACGCCGTCGTCGGCGGTGTGCTCGTAGCCGTTGAGCACCTCGCCGATGGAGTAGCTCCGGGCCTTGGTGAGGGCGTACTCGTAGGGCCGCAGGGGGTGGTCGGACACGTAGATGCCCAGCACCTCCTTCTCCTGGGAGAGCTTGAGCGTGCGGTCCCACTCCTCGCCGTCGGGCTCGGGGACGTCGGAGGCGAAGCCGGAGTCGGCGACGTCGGCGAACATGTCGAAGAACGAGACCTGGCCGGCGGCGCGGTCCTTCTGGCGCTTCACGGCGGCGTCGAGGATGTTCTCGGGGTTTGCCTTGTCGACGAAGTGCGCCAGCTGCTTGCGGGTGTAGCCCGTGGAGTCGAAGGCGCCGGCCTTGATGAGGGCCTCGATGACGCGGCGGTTCACCTGCGTGGTGTCCACGCGGTCGCAGAACTCGTGGATGGTGGCGAAGGGGCCGCCCTCGGCGCGCTCCTTGAGGATGAGCTCGGCCGCGCCCTCGCCCACGCCGCGGATGCCGGCGAGGCCGATGCGGATGCCCTCGGGCACGGCCGTGAACTCGATGCCGCTCTCGTTGACGTCGGGGGGCAGCACGTCGATGCCCTCCTGGCGGCAGGCGCCGATGTAGTGCACGATCTTCTCGGTCTTGCCCGTGTAGCTCGTGAGCACGGCCGCCATGTACTCGCGGGGGTAGTAGGCCTTGAGCCAGGCGGTCTGCATGACGAGGATGGCGTAGCCGGCCGAGTGGCTCTTGTTGAAGGCGTAGGAGGCGAACTCGAGGACGTCGTCCCAGATCTTCTGGGCCACCTCGCGCTTGTAGCCGTTCTTGACCGCGCCGTTGATCCAGTGGTCGTAGGTGGTCTCGTCGGCGCCGTCGTCCCAGTGGAACACGGTGCTGGTGAGGAGCTTGATCTTCTTCTTGGCCACGGGCTTGCGGATGCGGGAGTCGCTCTCGCCGGCCGAGAAGCCGCTCATCTTGACGGAGATCTTCATGACCTGCTCCTGGTAGACCATGGTGCCGTAGGTCTCGTCCAGGATGTCGGACAGGCGCTCGTCGTAGAAGGCCACGGGTTCGCGGCCGTTCATGCGGTTGATGTAGGAGTCCACCATGCCGGCGCCCAGGGGGCCGGGGCGGTAGAGGGCGATGAGGGCCACCACCTGGCGGTACTCCTTGGGCTGCATGGACTTGATGGTGGCGGTCATGCCGCCGGACTCCACCTGGAAGACGCCCGCGGTGTGGCCACGGCCCATGAGGTCGAAGATGGCCGGGTCGTCGAAGGGGATGCGGTCGACGTCGATGTCGATGCCGACCGAGCCCTCCTTGAGGGTGGCGCGCACGGCCTCGGGGGCCGCCTCGGCGTCGGCCGCATCGGGGTGGTTGGCGCGGATGTTGGCGAGGGCCTTGGAGATGACCGTGAGGGTGCGCAGGCCCAGGAAGTCCATCTTGAGCAGGCCCATGTCGGCCACGTCGTGGCCCTCGTACTGGGTGATCTCGAACCCGCCCTTGGTGTCGAGCTTGGTGGGCACGTGGTCGTTCACCGGCGTGGGCGCGATGAGCACGGCGCAGGCGTGCACGCCCTCGCCGCGGGTGAGGCCCTCGATGGAGAGGGCCGTGTCGATGATGTCGTGGGACTCCGGATCGTGGGCGTAGGCGTCGGCGAAGTCCGGGCTGTAGAGGTCCTCCTTGCCCGGGGTCTTGTCGAGCACCATCTTGAGCTTGGCCTTGGGGTCGCCCGACACCATCTTGGAGAGCTTCTGCCCCATGTAGACGGGCTTGCCCAGCACGCGGTTGGCGTCGTTGATGGCCTGCTTGGCCTTGATGGTGGAGAAGGTGATCACGTGGCACACGCGCTCGGGGCCGTAGAGCTCGCGCACGTGCTGCACGACCTCCAGGCGCCGCTCGTCGTCGAAGTCCATGTCGATATCGGGCATCTCGGAGCGCTCCGGCGAGAGGAAGCGCTCGAACATGAGGCCGTTTTCCAGGGGGTCGAACGTGGTGATGTTCATGGCATAGGCCACGATGGCGCCGGCGGCGCTGCCGCGGCCCGGCCCCACGCCGATGCCGTGGTCCTTGGCCCACTGCACGTACTCCTGCACGATGAGGAAGTAGTCGGCGAAGCCCTTTTCGCAGATGACCTTGTACTCGAAGCGGTCGCGGATGGACTCGCCGCCGATCTCGCGCTCGCGCCAGTCGTCGCCGTAGCGCTTGGCAAGGCCCTCCTCGCACTCCTTGCGGAACCGCCCCTCGGAGGTCTCCCCCTCGGCGAGGCCGGGGAACTTGGGCAGGTACATGTGGGTCCAGTCGAGCTCGAAGTCGCACTTGTCGGCGATCTCGAGGGTGTTGTCGCAGACCTCGGGGCACCAGTCGAAGAGTGCGCGCATCTCCTCCTCGCTCTTCATGTAGAACTCGCCCTGGCCGGAGCCCGGCGGGTTCTGCGACATCTGCATGCGGTTGGTGTCGTCGAGGGTCTTGCCCATGCCGATGCAGCTCACCACGTCCTGCATGGCAGCGTCGGTGCGGGTGAGGTAGTGGAAGTCGTTGGTGGCCACCACCTTGACGCCGATGGTCTTGGCCATCTCCAGGAGCGTCTCGGTGAGGCGCCGGTCGGTCCAGCCGGGAAAGCGGTCGGAGAAGTCGAGCCCATGCTCCTGGACCTCGAGGTAGAAGTCGCCGGGGGCGAAGGTCTCCTTGAAGGTCTTGGCCCAGCGCAGCGCCTCGCCGGGGTTGCCGGTCATGATGTTGCGCGGGATGATGCCGGCCACGCAGGCGGAGGTGCAGATGACGCCCTCGGCGTGCTCCTGGAGCATCTCGAGCGTGACGCGGGGCTTGTAGTAGAAGCCCCGGGTGGCGGCGTCCGACACGATCTTCATGAGGTTCACGTAGCCGGTCTCGTTCTTGGCCAGGAGGATCATGTGGTAGTACTCGGGCTTGCGGTCGCGCCGGAGCTCGGAGTCCGGCGTGAAGTAGACCTCGCAGCCGAAGATGGGCTTCACACGGGGCTTGGGCTTGACCTCGTCCAGGGAACGGCCGGCCTCGTGGCAGGCCATGTCGGCCTCCCACTGGGCGTGGCGGCGCCCGTCGGATGCGTCGGGCTCCTCCACGGGGCGGCCCTTCTCGAGGTTGTCCTTGTCGTGGAACCACTGGTCGTAATCGGGCTCCGCGTGGTTGACGGCGTCGGTGGCGCGGGCCAGCGCCGGGACGCCGCACATGTTGCCGTGGTCGGTGATGGCCACGGCGGGCATGCCGAGCTCTACGGCCCGGGCGACCATGTCCTCGACGCGCGTGGCGCCGTCGAGCATGGAGAAGTCGGTGTGGTTGTGCAGGTGCACGAATGCCATGGCATGACTCCGTAGGGTCGGGGGTGTGTCGTGCCGCGGTTTGGCGGGCCTTGATACTACCCGACCGGGCCCCCTGCGGAGAAGGTCTGGGCGCCCGGTCGCGGCGGTAACGAGGGGAACTCCACGGGGCATATTCCCTTATTGGCGGAGACGGCATGGCGACGACGGGAGGGGACCGGGTGTGGACGCGACCCATCTCATAGACAGGACCGGGGCGGGCTCCGTCATCCACTCGTCGACCGTGGCCGAGGAGCACTTCGTCGACCTCTCCCACACCGACCCTTTGGCCGCCTTCTGCTTCGCCGTGGGCGTGCTCTCCATCGTGCTCATCGCCGCGTCCATCGGCTCCGCCCGGCTCAAGAGCCGCTTCAAGTGGCTGGGGACCATGGGGGGCAAGTTCGCCCTCATCCTCGTGGGCGCGTTCTTCCTCCTGCTGCCCATAGCCATCCACCTGCCCGGGTCCCACGGCGACCTGTGGCCCGGGCTCGCCCAGGCGGTGCCGGCGACGTTCTACTTCACCGTCAACATCACCGGCGTGGCCGGCGAGCTGGAGGAGTGGACGCCGGTCATCCACCAGGTGATGGGCGACGGGCTGCTCTCCCTGCTCTACTACCAGGTGCTCTGCTTCTACACCGTGGCGGCCCCGGTCATGCTGGCCCTCACGGCCGTGGACATCTTCGCCAACGGCTTCACGGGCCTGCTCCTCTTCGCCGAGAGCGCCAAGAAGTCGGTCCTGGGGCGCGACATCTACGTGTTCTACGACCTCAACGACAACACCGTCACCCTGGCCAAGGACCTGCTCGACCACGTGCAGAAGGGAGGGCGCCGCCGGCGCTCCATGCCGCTCCTGGTGTTCTGCGACCTGACGAGCGCCGCGGTGGCCGACGGCAACGGCATGGCGCAGCAGGTGCGCGAGGAGGCCTACGGCTGTGCCACGGTGGTGTTCACGCCCCTGGGGCTCGAGAGCGTGCCCAACCACCTGGCGCGCTGGACCCAGACCCGCTGCAACGTCTACTACCTCGTGATCTCGGACGACACCGACGACAACGTGCGCGCCACCATCGGCCTGTGCGACACCCTCACGAGCCAGATGGTCTCCTGGGAGATGGGCTCGCGCGCCTGGGACGTCGAACGGGTGGGCGACCGCCCCTCCCTCACCGACCGCACCCGCCGCTACGCCGGCAACATCCACGTGTGGTGCGCCCACAGCAACGCGGACGACGACCTCATCTTCGACTCCCTCCCCCGCCGCCGCCCCGACGAGGAGATCGTGGTGCGCCTCCTCAGGCGCCACCGCGGCCAGGGTTCCAAGGAGGAGCGGCGCCGGCGCATCGTGGACGGCCTCTCCCCGCTCATGGTGCGGGTGCGCAACCTCGTGGAGGTGCGCCTGCTCTCCGAGGAGCGCCAGGTGGTGTGGGACACCCTCGTGAACCACCCGCTCACCGACGTCCTCGACCCCGTGGACGTCTCCCAGGGCCTCGTGCCCCGGCAGCGGCTCGTCGTGCTGGTGCTCGGGGTGGGGTCGTTCGGCGCCGAGGCGGTGCGGGCGGCCTTCTGGTTCGGCCGCCTGCCCGGCGTGGAGCTCCGCATCGTGGGCGTCGACCGGGAGGCGGGCAGGCGTCTGGGCGAGCTCGCCGCCATGTGGCCCGACCTCATGGCCGAGCGCGTGCCCGAGGGCGAGCCGTCGTGCCTGGCCGACCTCGCCGAGCCGGTGGCCGAGGGCGGCGGGAAGGGCGACCCGTCGCCCACCGTGTGCCTCGTGCAGGCGGACGCCCGCACCGACGACCTCTCCCCGCTGCTCGCCGGCAAGGAGGTGGGGGCGCTCTGCTGGGGGCCCGACGGCGCCGGCACCTGCCCCGTGTCCCTGGGGAGGGGGAGCCGCGTCTACGCCGTGACGTGCCTCGGCGACGACGAGCTCGACCTCGACGTCGCCCTGCGGCTGCACCGCACCCTCTCCGAGCGCGTGCTGGACGGCACGCTCGACGAGGCCACGCCGCCCCAGTGCAACCCCCTGGTCTCGGTGCTCGTGCGCAGCGAGGAGGTCCTGGAGTCCGTGCGCAACATCTCCGGCGGGGAGGAGCAGTTCGGGCTCGTGCCGTTCGGCTCCACCGAGGACGCCTTCTCCTACGACTCCATCCTGGCCGCCCCCTGGGAGGACGCCTCCATCAACCTGCAGGCCGCCTACGACGCCGCCCAGGCGGCCGCGGCGGGGAGGACGACCGAGGTGGGCCGCGGCAGGGCCATGGAGGACTACAACGCCTACGAGGTGAAGAAGCTCTCCAACCGCGCCGCCACGCGGTTCACGTTCTACCGCCTGTGGTGCCTGGGGCTGGGCGACGGGGCGCAGCACGACGTGTCGGGCGAGCTCCAGGGCCGCTGGCTCGCCAAGCTGGGCGTCGCCCCCATGCTCGAGCGCCTGGCCGCCGGCGACGCAGACGCCGTGGCCACCCTGGCCGGCGTGCGCCCGGGACCCACGGGCACCGGCGCCGACGATCGCGCCGCGCGCCGCAAGGCCCTTGCCGACGAGGACGCGTCGGTGCGCTCCCGGCACCCGCTCCTCTGCGCCATGGGCGACCTGGAGCACGCCCGGTGGTGCGCCTTCCTCAGGGCCAACGGCTGGCGCGCCGTGGAGGGCGGGTTCGACGGCCTGGAGCGGACCATGGCGTTCGTGGGCCGCTCGCCCCGGCCCGGCATGCCCCTCCCCCACGAGTCCATGCGCCTCATGCGCCACTACTACCTCGTGGACGACCCGGCCGACTACCGCGACCGAGGCGCCGACTGCCGGGACGACCCGGCCGCCTGCGACCGGATGGTGGTGGCCGAGTGCCTGCGGATCCTCAGCCGCGGCTACGTGGCCCCCGAGGTGGGTCTGCCCAAGGGTGGGGGTAGGTCGGCCGCGGACGGACGCGACGGCGGGACGCCGGGCGCCGGGCAGGCGGCGGGACGGGCCCACGACGGGGCGCCGGCACAGGAAAAGCCCGCCGTCCCCGGAGGAGGGGAAGACGGCGGGCCCGGAAAGGCCGGTTCCGGCGGCGGGAACGCGGCGGGCGCTCAGTCGTAGGCGACGTTGCGGATCATCGCGGCCATGGTGCGGGCGCTCACCGAGAGGTCGCTCTCCTGCACGCCGTCGAGCAGCGAGCAGATCATGCGGTTCTCGGCCTCGGCGTAGCGGGGCGCCTCGCGGCGGGCCTTGCGGGTGGCCTCCACACGCAGGGCGCGGTTGTCGATGTGGGACGGCTGGAGGGTCACGTAGCCCGCGCGCTCGAGACCCGACACGAGCTTCTTCACGTTCTGGCGCGAGTAACCCATGTACGAGGTGATGTCCGAGAGCGAGATCTCCGGCGACCGCGCGGCGAGCACGACCTTGAGGGCCTCCCACTGCCGGAACGTGATGTCCGTGGCCTCCGTCTCGAAAAGCGCGGGTATTCGCGTGGTGAGAAGCCGTGTGCCCTCGATGATGAGGCGGGCGGCATGCTCCTGCTCCTCCTGCAGCTCGACGCTCTCCCTCTCCATAGGTACCCCCTGTCCTCCCCGGCCGGCACGGCCTCCCTGCAGCCATGGCGAGTATTCCGCACCGGGTTATACAACGTGTTTAGTCGATATGTTAGCGGGTGGGACCTTCCCGTCGCAAGTCATTTCTGAATGCAATCCAAAATATAGGTGAATGGCAATCTGTAGCTGCCCACCGGCGAAAAACCCTCAGAGGGAGCACCGGGCGCGCACCACGGAGCACGAGAGGCGGGAGAGGGCGGCCGTCAGGCGGGCGAGGGTCGAGGCGTCCCCGGGGGCGTGCGATGCAGCCAGCCGAGCCGGCCATCCACTCCCCTCCACAAGGGTGCGGACCGCGGCGTCGACGGGCATCGTCCCCGCAGCAGAGACGGCGTTTCCCAGCACGGCGAGGGCATGGGTGAGCCGGGGCGACGGCGCCGCCGCGAGACCCGCCGCGCCGGCCAGCGCGCCGCGGTCGAGCCGTCGGTGCGTGAGGCGTCCGGTCTGCGGGTCGCGGCCCGTGGCCAGGAGCAGAAGGTCGTCGGCGGTGAGGGAGAACAGGGGGCCTACGAGGAGCGGCGCGAGCCCCCGGGCCGTGTC
>CBCSOI010000054.1:0-8223 GCA_965141595.1 uncultured Atopobiaceae bacterium
GCACGAGGCCCACCTGGCCCTCGGGATGGCCGCCAGCCGCCGCGCAGTCGACGTCGAGCTTGTCGCCGCCCACCCAGACCATGACGCCGCGGCCGTCGCCGTCGGCCACGGGGCCGTCCATGGCGTCGGTCACGTAGGGCAGGTAGGTGGTGGGCGTGTGGCCGGCCACCACCACGGGCGACGGGCCGTCCTCCGACACGAGGCCCGTGGGACGGTTCCAGAACCCCGAGCGCACCCAGAGCAGGTCGTCGGGGCGCTGGTCCAGGAGCATGGAGAAGAGCGAGCGCTCGTCCCAGACGCCGCCCTCCGGGGGCGCGGGGTCCACGATGCCCGCGTGCACGAGCACCCACGGGCGGCCGCCCGCCGTCACGACGTCGAAGAGCGGGAGGCGGCGTACCCACGAGACCGTGTGCTCGTAGGCCTCGGGCACGAGTCCCATGAGGCCCTGCGCCGTGGTGGTGCCGCCGTTGCGCATCCAGAGGTCCCAGGCCGCGCGGTCGTCTGGGTTGCCCACGCAGGAGAGCATGAGCTGCTCGTGGTTGCCGGCGAGCACGGTGACGTTGGGCAGCCCGCGGAGCAGGCGGATCACGCCCATGGGGTCGGGGCCCCGGTCGACCATGTCGCCGAGCACGTAGACGCGGTCGTCGGCGGCGGGCGACGCCTGGGCGAGGGCGCCGTCGAGCGCCCGCAGGTGCCCGTGCACGTCGGAGAGCACGTAGACGGCCATGGCCCTCCCCTCCCATCACGAGTCTGAAAGCAACCGGTAATCGAGCCCTCATTTTGACAGGGGTCAATGGGTAGCGCAAACGCGCCGCCCGTCCCGGCCCTTCCCCGCCCCGTCATCCGCGTCCCAGCAACCGGACAAGGTGCCACAATGGGACGATGCGACCACCGGCAGGCACCAGAACGAGGAGGCACCCATGAGACAAGTGACCGTGGCGGCGGCGTTCCTCCTTGACGACGGCGACCGCATGCTCGCGTGCCGCCGCTGCGACGGGGAGCAGGCGGGGTTCTGGGAGCTGCCCGGCGGCAAGGTCGAGCCCGGCGAGACGCCCGAGCAGGCCTGCATGCGCGAGGTGCGCGAGGAGCTCTCCTGCGACCTGGAGTCCCTGTGGGCGCTCGAGCACGTGGAGCACGACTATCCCGACTTCCACCTCTCCATGGACGTCTTCTGCGCCCGCATCGCCGCCGGTCAGGAACCCGTCCCCTCCGTGCACGACGAGCTCCGCTGGCTCACCCGCGACGAGCTGCTCGACGTGAACTGACTCCCCGCCGACGTCGCCCTCATGAGGAACCTCCAGACCTGGTGGGGCGCCATCTTCGAGGAGCACTAGAGACGCGTGCCCCGCCCGTGCGGCCGCCGTGCGGGGCCCCGCCCCCGCCTGTTAGAATCAGGCCACCTGTCCCCGACCGCCCGTGAGAGGACCCCATGGAGGAGAAGCACGTCGCCAACGTCCCCGACGGCGACCCCGTCGTCGAGTCGGCCTCTGCGACCACTGACCACGAGCACAACCGTGCCGGCGTCGGCCCCGTGGTGGGGGTGGTGTGCGCCCTGGCGGTCCTCTGCCTCCTCGCCCTCGGCGTGGGCGGCTGCACATCCTCGCTCCTAGTGGCGAGAGTGCCCTACTGGTGCCAGGACGGGGGCTACGGGTACGACGACGGCTACGGCTGGGACGACGGCTACGGCTGGGACGACGGCTACGGCTGGGACGGCACCAGCCCCTACGACGGCTGGGACGACGGCCTCGACTGGGGCGACCTCGCCTCCGCCGGCGAGCTCACGCTGGAGAGAGGGCTCGAGGCCTACGTGGGCTCCTACGACGTGACCATCGACGACTACGTGGCGGCCTCGGACTACTCCGGCGTCCCCCAGGGCGTGCGCGACTGGGCCAAGGGACTCTGCGCCCTCGACGCCACCACCAACGGCGCCGTGGTCTCCAAGCTGCGCCCCGCCCTCGCCTCCGCCGAGGACGGCGACGACGAGGCGGCCGCGGATGCGGTCGAGGAGGCCCGCCGGACGGCCGCCGACGCCGCCGCCGAGGCGGCCGGGCTCGCCGACGCGCTCCCCGAGGGCGTCGAGGGCCGGGAGGCGAGACTCCTCGCCAAGGCGGCCCGCGCCGTTGCAGAGCGCTGGGACGACACGGCCGACGCCCTCGCCGCCCTCAGCGAGGCGGCCGCGGGCACCGGCACCGCCACACTGGACGACTTCGAGGACGCCTGCCAGGAGGGCGTCGACGCCGTGTCCGACGACGGCTTCGAGAGCCTCATGGAGGCCCTCGACCTCTCGGCGTCCTGACCCTGAGCCGCCGGGCCCCTCTCGGGGCCCTTTTTCCATGCAACGACATCCCCAGGAGGCCCCATGAGCCACGCAGACGAGCTGTTCTGCTCCATGTGTCGCGACATCATAGAGAACGGGACCACCACTGAGGGCGAGCTCGTGCGCCCGCACTGGGAGGACGGCAGCCCGGCCTACACGGTCAAGCGCTTCGGCGTGGTCAACCGCTACGACCTGCGCCGGGAGTTCCCCGCCATTACCCTGCGCCGCACCGCCCTCAAGAGCGCCATGGACGAGGTCCTCTGGATCTACCAGAGGAAGTCCAACAACGTGCACGACCTCTCGAGCCACATCTGGGACTCCTGGGCCGACGGGACCGGGTCGATCGGCAAGGCCTACGGCTACCAGATCGGGCAGGTGACCCACTACCCCGAGGGCGACTTCGACCAGATGGACAAGGTGCTCTACGACCTCGAGCACACCCCGTTCTCCCGGCGCATCATCACAAGCACATACACCGTCGGCGACCTGCCCGAGATGGGCCTCTACCCCTGCGCCTGGAGCGTCACCTACAACGTGACCCAGGAGCCGGGCAACCCCCGCCCCACCCTCAACATGGTGCTCAACCAGCGCAGCCAGGACGTGCTGGCCGCCAACAACTGGAACGTGTGCCAGTACGCCGTCCTGCTCATGATGGTGGCGCAGGTCTCGGGCATGGAGGCCGGCGAGCTGCTCCACGTCATCGCCGACGCCCACATCTACGACCGCCACGTGCCGCTGGTCGAGGAGCTCATCGGGCGCCCGCAGTACCCGGCGCCCAAAGTCTCCCTCAACCCGGCGGTCACGGACTTCTACGACTTCACCGTGGACGACCTCGTCGTGGAGGACTACGAGCACGGCCCGCAGATCCGGAACATCCCCATCGCCGTCTAGGAGGGCCCCATGAACACCGAGTTCCGCGCCATCGTCTCGGTCACCGACGACTGGGCCATCGGCTGCAAGGGCCGCCTCTCGGCCCCTAACCGGGCCGACATGCGCCTCTTCAAGGAGAAGACCTGGGGCCACACCGTGGTGATGGGCCGCAAGACCTTGGAGACCCTGCCCGGCGGCCGGCCGCTGCAGGGGCGCCGCAACATCGTGCTCACCCGCGACGAGGGCTTCACCCGCGAGGGCGTGGAGGTGGCCCACGGCGTGGGCGAGCTCATCTCCATGACCGCCGGCGACCCCCTGGTGTGGGTCATCGGCGGGGAGTCCGTGTACCGCGCCTTTCTCCCCCTCTGCACCCAGTGCGACGTCACGGTGAACCACACCGTCTGCGCCGGCGCCGACGCCTGGTTCCCCAACCTGGACACGCACCCCGGCTGGCGTCTCGCCAAGCGCTGCCCCGGCGGCGAGACCGACGAGGGCGTGGCCTACGAGTACCGCGTGTACCTGCAGCGCTGACATCCGCCCCGAACCGCGGCGCGAGAAGGGGGCCGGCACCCGTCGACGGGTGCCGGCCCCCTGTCTTAGCAACGGGTCCGAAGGCTCAGGAGAGCTGGTCCACCGCGCTCTGGGGGTCCTGGCCGCCGAAGAGCACCTGGAGCACCTCGCCCTCGTTGGCGTAGGTCCAGGTGTCGCCGTCGCGCTCCATGGCGAGCTCGGTCTGGCCCTCGGTGGTGGGCACGTCGTCCGACTCGAAGGCACCCATGAGGAGCTCCACGACCTTGTCCTGCACGGCCTGCTGGCCGCCCTCGGTCACGAGCTTCTCGGCCTCCTCGCTCGTGGCAAACTCGGTGAGGTCGTCCATGTAGCCCTCCATGACCTTCTGGAGGTCGACGTTGCTGCTGGTGATTTTGACGGTGGCGGTGTCGCCGTCCACGGTCACGTCGTCGACCTTGTAGTCGAAGCGCCCGTAGAACGCCTTGATGACCCGGTCGGACGAGAGGCCGTAGGCGGTCTCGAGCTCCTTGAGCTCGTCCATGTTGCCGAGCTCCTCGATGGCCTCCGCGTCGAGGTTCTTGACCTGGTCGAAGTTCGAGGTGACCACGGATCTGACCTGGTCGGCCGGGTTGCCGCCGCATGCAGTCAGACCCACCGCGAGCACGGCGCCCAGGACCACCGCACATGCCTTGCGCCAGACGTTCTCGACCATAGGGAACCACCGTGCTCCTGTAAGCAGGCTTAAAGAGTCTCCCCATTCTTACACAAAACGGCCCCGACGGCCTGATACTAGGTCGCCGGGGCCTGAAAGGCGGGATGGAGCGCCTTACTGGTAGTCCACCACGTCGATCCAGCGGAGCAGGAAGTCCTTGGCGGACTCCTCGCGGCGACGCGAGAGCTCGGCGGCGGCCACGATGGACATCCAGTTGCGGACGACCTGCTTCGGAGTGTCGCTCTTCTTGCAGTACAGGTCGAGGTAGCGCTTGGCCATCTCGTGGTCGTCGATCTCGAACAGCAGGTAGGAGATCGCGGCGCCGGCGGCACCGGAGCCCTGCGTCGCGTGGGCCCAGTCGCAGGCGTAGAGGTTGCCGTCGTCGCCCACGATGACGTTGGTGGGGTTGAAGTCGCCGTGGCAGACGGAGACCTCGTTGGGCATACCGTCGAGGCGCATCTCCAGCTCGTAGCGCGTGGTGGCGTCGAGGACGTCGGTGAGCGAGGCGATCATGCGTGCGTACTTGTCCTTCTGATGCTGGAGGAGCGGCGCGCGGTGGCTGTGGATGTCGATCTGGAAGTCGACGAACATCATGAGGTAGGTGTCGACCTTGTCGGGGTTCTCGGCCATGAGGTCGGCCAGGGTGCGCCCGGGCACGTAGGTGGTGGTGAGAGCCCAGGAGCCGTCGTACTTGGCCACCGAGACGGGCTCGGGGGTGGGGATGCCGGCCTCGTTGACGCGGGCGAGGTTGAGCGCCTCGTTGAAGACGTCGGAGACGGGCTTGGCGTCGTTGAAGACCTTGACGATGTTCCCACCGTCCACGAAGACGGCTTTGTTGCCGCGTTGGACTATCTGCTCCACTCTCGTTCCTCTCTCTCAGGTGTATGGGCGAAACGCACGGGCAGGCCGGGCGCCCCTCCCCCAAGGGGCGCCCGGCAACCCGGTCAAGCCGGTCTAGTCCTCGTAGCTCTGGGGCTCGCGGCCGTAGTAGGCGTCGAGGTAGAGCTCCTTGATCTCGCTCATGAGCGGGTAGCGCGGGTTGGCGCCGGTGCACTGGTCGTTGAAGGCCTGCTCCACCATCTCGTCGAGGGTGTCGAGAAAGCCGGTGCCCTCGTCGTTGTGCTCGGGGATGCCGTAGTCGGCGATGGTCTTCTTGATGCCCACGTGCTCGTTGAGCTCGTCGATGGCGGCGAGGAACCTCTCAAAGACCTCGTCGTCGTTCTTGCCGGTGATGCCCACGTAGCGGGCGGCCTCGCAGTAGCGCTCCTTGGCCTCGGGGTAGGCGTACTGCGGGAAGGTGCCCATCTTCACCGGGCGGTCGACGGCGTTGTAGCGCATGACGCGGGTGAGGATGACGGCGTTGGCCACACCGTGGGGCAGGTGGTGGAAGGCGCCGAGCTTGTGGGCCATGGAGTGGTTGACGCCCAGGAACGCGTTGGCGAAGGCGATGCCGGCCATGCAGGAGGCGTTGGCCATGTGCTCGCGGGCCACCGGGTCGGCGGCACCCTTGTCGTAGGCGGCGGGCAGGTAGTCGAACACGAGCTTGATGGCCTGCAGCGACGCGGGCTTGGTGTAGTCGCTGGCCATGATGGACACGAGCGACTCGAGGGCGTGGGTGAGGACGTCGATGCCCGAGGCGGAGGTGAGGCCCTTGGGCTGGTTCATCATGTTGTCGACGTCGACGATGGCCATGTTGGGCAGCAGCTGGTAGTCGGCGAGCGGCCACTTGATGCCGGTCTCGGCGTCCGTGATGATCGCGAACGGGGTGACCTCGGAGCCGGTACCGGAGGAGGTGGGGATGGCCACGAAGTAGGCCTTGGAACCCATCTCGGGGAAGGTGAAGATGCGCTTGCGGATGTCCATGAAGTCCATGGCCATGTCCTCGAAGCGGGCCTCGGGGTGCTCGTACATGAGCCACATGATCTTGGCCGCGTCCATGGCGGAGCCGCCGCCCAGGGCGATGATGCAGTCGGGCTCGAAGGAGCGGATCTGCTTCACACCCTCCTCGGCGCACTGCAGCGTGGGGTCGGGAGCGACGTCCCAGAAGCAGGAGTGCACGATCCCCATCTCGTCGAGCTTGTCCTCGATGGGCTTGGAGTAGCCGTTCTTGTAGAGGAACTGGTCGGTGACGATGAAGGCGCGCTTCTTGCCCATGGTGCCGAGCTCGGCGAGGGCCACCGGCATGCAGCCGCGCTTGAAGTAGATCTTGTCCGGGGTGCGGTACCACAGCATGTTGGTCTGCCTCTCTGCCACGACCTTGGTGTTGATGAGGTGCTTCACACCCACGTTCTCGGAGATGGAGTTGCCGCCCCAGGAGCCGCAGCCCAGGGTCATGGAGGGCTTCAGGCGGAAGTTGTAGAGGTCGCCGATGCCGCCCTGGGAGCTGGGGGTGTTGATGACGATGCGGCAGGTCTTCATGGCCTCGGCGTGCTTGGCCATCTTCTCCTTCTCGTTCATCGTGTCGATGTAGAGGGAGCTGGTGTGGCCGTAGCCGCCGTCGGCGATGAGCTGCTCGGCCTTGGCGATGGCGTCGTCGAAGTCCTTGGCGTGGTACATGGCCAGCACGGGCGAGAGCTTCTCGTGCGCGAACTCCTCGGAGAGCTCCACGGAGTCGACCTCGCCGATGAGGACCTTGGTGTTCTTGGGGACGTCCACACCGGCCATCTCGGCGATGGTGTGGGCGGACTGGCCGACGATCTTGGCGTTGAGGGCGCCGTTGATGATGATGGTCTTGCGGACCTTGTCGATCTCGTCGCCCTTGAGGAAGTAGGCGCCGCGGCGCTCGAACTCGGCCTTGACCGCGTCGTAGATGTCGTCGAGCACGATGACGGACTGCTCGGAGGCGCAGATCATGCCGTTGTCGAAGGTCTTGGAGTGCAGGATCGACATGACGGCGAGCTTGATGTCGGCCGAGGAGTCGATGATGGCCGGGGTGTTGCCGGCGCCCACGCCCAGGGCGGGCTTGCCGGAGCTGTAGGCGGCCTTGACCATGCCCGGGCCGCCGGTGGCCAGGATGATGTCGGCGTCGCGCATGAGCTCGTTGGTGAGCTCGAGGCTGGGCTGCTCGATCCAGCGGATGAGGCCCGCAGGAGCGCCCGCGGCCTCGGCGGCCTCGCGCACGACCTTGGCGGCGGCGATGGTGGACTCCTTGGCGCGGGGGTGCGGGGAGATGATGATGGCGTTGCGGGTCTTGAGGGCCAGCAGGCACTTGAAGATGGCGGTGGAGGTGGGGTTGGTGGTGGGGATCACCGCGGCCACCACGCCGATGGGCTCGGCCACGACCTTGTAGCCGCCGGCGGCGTCCTCCTCGATGACGCCGCAGGTCTTGGTGTCCTTGTAGGCGTTGTAGATGTACTCGGAGGCGTAGTGGTTCTTGATGACCTTGTCCTCCACGACGCCCATGCCGGTCTCCTCGACCGCCTGCTTGGCCAGCGGGATGCGGGCCTTGTTCGCGGCCATGGCGGCCTCGAAGAAGATCTTGTCGACCTGCTCCTGGTTGAAGGTGGCGTACTGGGCCTCGGCGGCGCGCATCTCGTCGAGGGCCGCCTTCAGGGCGTCGACGCTGTCGATGGTCTCGACGGTGTCGAGGACCTGGTCGGGATTTGCCATGGATGACCTCCATCTGACCTTGGATGTTCCTTGCGGGTCGGGCCACCCGGGTCGCGGGTGGTCGCCGAAAACTCCCTGACAATGAGATAGTAGCGGGACGGGGACCCGTTTGCTACGTGAACCACTTACCGAAGTGCCCTTGACAGCTATTTCTAGCTGGTCCAGTTCAATAATATCTGGTCTATGTAATTTCGCTTGTTGTCAA
>CBCSOI010000055.1:0-8190 GCA_965141595.1 uncultured Atopobiaceae bacterium
CGCGGGTGACGGGCGCGGCCGCCTCGCGGGCCTCGGCCGCGGGCTGCGCCTGGGTGGCGACCGGCGCCTGCGCCGTGGTCGGCTCGACGGCGGGGTCGGGGGCGGGGTCTGCCGCCTCGCTGACGGCCGCGGTGCCGCCGGGCGCACCCTCGTCGCCCTGGACCTGGTCGGGATCGGCCGCAGGGGTCTCCCCCACCGTGACGACCGGGTCCCCCGGCCCGACGAGCTCGTCGGCCAGGACCTGCGCCGTGGCGCCCGGTGCGAAGGACTGGGTCGCAAGCAGGAAAGCGAGCACGATGGCGAAGATGCGTCTCTTGAGTGTCGGTGCGTTCATGGCTCTGCCTCTCCGGTGGACGGCGGGGCGGCGCGGCGGCGGCCCCGGAATACAGAGATATCACTGAATATACGCTGATAGAGAACACTATTGTGTCTCATTAATCCCTCTTTTCAAGACCATATTCTCCGTGGTAGATACCGGTTTCTTCATGGTGTTATATACATATTTTTTTAATCTCATCGACATCCGTGCTCTGTCGGGGAAAAGGCAACCTGATTACCAACTGAAACGACGGGCGAGCAAGGGGCCCGTGACCCGAAACCAGCGGTCCTTCCCCACCAACCGCACCACCCGGACACTTCTGTCCCAGCACCCGGGCACTTCTGTCCCAGCACCCGGGCACTTTTGTCCCATCATCAGCACCCGAAGCTTCGTCACTTTGGTCGGGCTCTCTCGCTGTCACTTTGGTCGGACACCTCGGGTGTCACACCGCCGACGGGACTTCCGTCCATGCCGCAGACCCCTCCGGCATGGGATTTCCAACCGAGAGACGCCGGAACCCATGCCGAAGGCCGTTCCGGCATGGGTCTCTTGGCGTCGGGAGCCCAAAACCCATGCCGAAGCCAGCTCCGGCATGGGCATGTGCCATAAACAGAGAAACAGGCGAAGTGACAGATAGGCCAGGCAACCTGTCACGTGCGGTGGAGGTCCAAGCGATTGCCCGCAGAAGCTTCCACGGGTGGAAAAGTACCCGCAAAGCGTTCTCCGGGTGACGAGACAGCCCATCGCCACCCGCAGAAGCTTCTACGGGTGGCGAAACGCCCATATCGGTACCCGCATGCGAGGTGGAGCAGCACCCGCAGGACGCTCTGCGGGTGTCGACCGCCGTGTGACAGCAAAAGCGCCCGACCGTTGAGACAGCGGAGGTGCCCGACCGAAGTGACGGCGATGGGACAGAAGTGTCCGACCATTGGGACAAAAGTGTCCGGGTGATGGGACGGGCAAGAGGAGGGCCGGCGCCCCTGGTGCGGGGTGCCGGCCCTCCTCGGTCGGACGGTGGCGTTGCGTCAGCGGCGTCGGCGCACCCAGGCGGTCGCGGCCGCCGAGACCGCGGCCATGAGGCCCAGTACCGGGGCCAAGGTGGCGGCGTCGCCGGTCACGGGGACCACCCCCCTGCCGCCGGTGGCGGGCAGCACGCGGCTCCTCACGCCTTCGCGGGCGGTGACGTTGGCGGAGGGGTACACGGCCTCCCCGCTGTCAACCGCCAGGCCGCCGGCCGACGCCTCGGACAGGAACGCCTCCCAGCCCGCGGGCGGGTCGAACCGGGTGCCCGGCACGAGCGGCGTGCGGTCGCCGTCGGGCAGGTGCGAGGGCAGCGTGCCGAAGGCGCGGGCCACGTTGCCCACGTCGGCGCCCACGGCCTCGGCGGTGACGACCGCCTCGAAGGCGAGGGTGGCGGAACGGCCGCCGGCCACGTCGCCGGCCACGACCGAGAGGCGCCTCGTGGCCGCGTCGTAGACGCCGCGGCAGGCGATCGAGCGGCCGTCGGCCGTCATAAGCCTGACCGTGGACTCGTCGACCGAGAGGCCCGCGGGAACGGTGTCCTCGATGACGGCGTCGTAGACGACCGACCCGGGCGTCCCGTTGGAGAGGGTGAGCGTGTAGAGCACCCGGTCGCCCACGTAGGTGTCGCCACCGGCGGTGGTGAGGTTGCGGGCCGTCTTGGAGATGGTGACGGCGCCGTCCTCGGGGTCGACGACCTCGCTCACGGGGATCTCATGGGTGGCGGGCAGGGTCGCCAGGCCCTCGGTGGCGAGGAACGCCGCGAGGGTGCCGGAGGGGACGAACGCCCCGGAGACCTCGGGCGCGTCCGAGTCGAGGTCGTAGCGGCTCGGCAGCATGCCGTGGCCCCACGCGTTGTCGACGATGGTCCTGCCGGCGGCCGAGGGGCCCACCACGGCGTCGAAGGTCAGGCGCACCGAGGTGCCCGCGGGCATGTGACCCGAGCGCACGCCGATGGTCCGGGTGCCGTCGACGTAGGCCTCGTCGTCCACGGCGTAACGGAGGTAGCCGCCGTCGACGGGCTCGGGCTCGGCCGCCAGGGCCATGGGCATCGCGGCACGGGAGCGCAGCGACATGGGCGATGCCGTGTCGGGCACCTCGATGAAGATCGAGCCGGGCACGACGGTGAGGCCGTCGGGCACCACGTCGCGGAGCACCGTGTCGTAGAGGGCCGTGTGGTCCTGGGTGTTGGTGAACGTGGCGGTGTAGCGGATGGTGTCGCCCACCATGGTGCGGGAGATCTCGCGGGTCAGGTTCTCGCCGGTGAGGGCCATGGCCAGGCCCTCGTCGGCCGGGTCCGCCGGCATGACGCCGCCGGAGGGGCCGGGGGTCACCGGGTCGCTCGGCTTGGGCGTGGGCGTGTCGCCGCCGGGGTAGCCGTCCCAGTCGAAGCCGTCCCACGGGTCGTAGCCGGGATCGTCCGGGTCGGTGCCGGCCGGGGGCTCGGGCACGAACGGGTCGCCGGGCTTGGGCCTCGAGGGCTTGCCGCCGGGGTTGTCGGGATCCGGGTTGTCGGGGTCCGGGTCATCCGGATCGGGATTGTCCGGATCGGGGTTGTCGGGGTCCGGGTCATCCGGATCGGGATTGTCCGGGTTGTCGGGATCGTCCGGATCCGGGTCGGGGTCGGGGTGCTCCTCCTTCCAGCGGTCGGACGGCGTCTGGCCGAAGGCGTAGGCCACGTTGGCGCCCTCGGTGCCCTGGGCGTCCGGCGTCACCGTGCACCGGAACGTGAGGGACACGGACTCCCCGCCGTACAGGTCGTCGGTGTAGAGGGCGACGGTGCGCGTCTCCTCCACGTAGGCGCCGTCCGCCACGTCGACGGTCGTGCCGTCCACACCGGTGAGCCTGAGGGTGCCGGGGACGAACTCCAGGCCCTCGGGCAGGGTGTCGCGGATGACCGGGGAGTACCAGGCGGTGTCGACGCCCTTGTTGGACAGGGTGATGGTGTAGGCGATGACGTCGCCCACCATGGCGCGCTTGGCACCGGGGTGCGTCAGGTTCTCGGCCGCCTTGCCCACGGAGATGTCGGGCTCGGCGTCGGGGTCGTCCGGGTCGGGACCCACCTGCGGGTCCTTGGGGATGATCGGCAGCGGCGGGATGGTGCCGGGGTCCTTGGGGTTGGGGTCGTAGGCGGGGTTGTCAGGGTTGTTGGGGTCGGTCGGGTCGTCGGTGTTGTCCGGGTCGGCCTCGGGGTCGTCGCCCACCACGAGGATGTCGTCGGGCTTGGCGGGATCCAGCGGCGTCGGCGCCTTGGGGGTCTCGCCGGGGTCCGGGTTCTCCTTGACGCCCCACGTGCCGCCGCCGCCGGGCCCGGGCTCGATGTCCTTGGGGTCGCCCTCGTCCTTGGGGCGGTCGGCGGTGCCGGAGGCCAGGCGGGCCGTGAAGCGCATGGTCACGGACTGGCCGCCGTAGACGGTGCCCACGGAGCCGGTGACCTTGCCCAGGTCCTCGTCGAAGGTGTACTGGCCCTCGTCGTCGCCCCGCTCCATGGCGAGGTCGCCCCAGGCGAAGCCGTCCCAGGAGAACCCGGCCTTCGCGGCGGCGGCGTAGAACTCGTCGGTGCCGAGACGGGTGGAGACGTCGGGCGTGGCGTAGTTGTCGGTGACGCTCACGCTGCCCTCCACCAGCTCCAGGCGCGGGTCCATGACGTCGAGGAGCGTGGCGGTCTGCCAGGCGGAGCCGGCCTTGAGGTTCATGCCGGTGACCAGGTACTCGATCTCGTCGCCGGGACGCGCGGGTTCGCCGGGGTGGGTGAGGTTGCGGGTCACGAGACGGATCTGCACCTGCGGCTTGATGGACTCGTCGGGAACCACGTGGACGTCCAGGATCACCTTGGTGCCCGTATAGAGGGCGTTGGGGGCCTGCTCCATCACGATGCGGGTGGTGCCGCAGCTGTTGACCTGGAGGTTGACCCTGCCGTTCTCGTCCAGCACGCTGCCGTTGTCGCCGGCCACGAGCTCGGCCACGGCGCCGTTGGCGGTGGAGCAGGACATGGGCATGGAGGAGGTGGACTCGAAGGTCAGGCCGAGGGTCTTGTCCTTGTAGTCGCTGTAGCGCAGCGTCACGGCCTTGTGGATTACCTTGGTGCCGTTGTCGGAGGGGTCGTCTGGGCCCGGGGTGGGGTCGTCCGGGTCGTCGGGGTCGGGCTCGGGGTCATCGATGTCGACGCCGGGGTCCTCAGGTTTGATGTCCGTGGTGGGCGGCACGGGCACGATGAAGGTGTCGTCCTCCTTGGCGTTGTCTGGGTTCTTGTCCACGCCCTTGATGTAGTTCTTGTCGGCCACGTACTCGACGTTCACCTTGTGCTCGCCGCCCTTGGAGGCGTCCTCGAGGGCTTTGAGCAGCGCGTCGTTCTTGGTGGGGTCGAAGAAGTAGGTCACCTGGGTGGCATGGCGTGTCTCGGTGCCGCCCGTGGTGGAGGTCACGGCGAGGTCGGGGTTGGCGATGGTGGACCCGGCGGAGGCCTCGACCGCCTCCTTGGTCAGCGCGATGGGCTCGCCCACCTTCTGGCCGTCGATGGACACCTGGAAGTACCCGGTGGGTGCGGCGCAGGTGAGGGCCGTGGTGTTGGCGCTTCGGATGTTGAACTGCAGCTTGAGGCGGTTGCCTGCCAGGCCGGCGTCGGCGTTCTCCTGGGTGATGGGGGTCCAGGTGCCGTCGTCTGCCAGGTTGCCCCACTCGGGCGCCGCGTCCATGGTGAGCACGGCGGGCACGGGGTTGATAGTGGCCACGCCCTTGGCCTGGTGGCCCCAATAGCTTGCGGAGTAGCTGGGGTCCTTGGCGTACTGGTAGGACGTCATGGTCACCTGGAAGCGCCCGGTGTCGGCAGGAAGGGTGGCCGCGCCCTCCTCGGACTCGCTGCCGGTGGGCACCCACTCGCCCTCGGCGTTCTGGGCGAGCATCTGGTACTTGAACTTCACCTCGTCGGGCTGGTTGAGCAGCTCCTTGACCGTGCTGCCGCCCACCTCGCGCTCGATCTCGATGGGATGGTCCGCATCCACTGTGAGGGCCGGGAAGGGCAGGCCGTCGTAGTCCTTCTCCAGCGTCTTGGCATAGCCGGCCGGGAAGTCGAACTCGATGTAGCGCTTGACCGTCTGGGTGGTGTCGCTGGTGGAGGGCTTGGCGATGAAGAGGGGGTCGATGGTCTTGACCGTCCCGTCGTCCTGACGGACGGACATCTCGATGCGGACCTCCTTCTCGGCGTTGGGCTGGGCCACCCACTCGGGGAGCCAGAGGTAGAGCTTGCCATCTTCGAACTGCGTGGGGGCGCCATAGTTGGCATCCTTGCCGCCGATGAAGAGCTTGAAGCTCTCGAGCTTCTCGTTCGTCAGCCTCTCCGAGGAGGTCGAGAGGTCCACCGTGAGCATGAAGACCTTGTCGGCGTCGGGCAGGGAGCCGCCGAGGGCGGTGACGTCGCTCCAGGTGGCCACACCCTGGGTGTTGAAGGCCGTGCCGCCCACACCGGTGAATTTGCCCTTGCTCTCGACGTAGACAGAACCACCGGTGACGATGGTGTAGCCGCCGGAACCGCCGATGTCGAACTTGCCGGTGTAGGAGGAGGGATGGAGGGTGCCGCCGGTGATGCGGATGATGCACTGGTTGGCGTTGGTGCCGCAGGCGCCGCCGAAGGCGTTGCCGTGCTCGTAGCCCTGGGACTTGAGGTAGCCGGCGTTGATGTAGATGTTGCCGCAGGCGTTGTTGGGGGTCCCGCCGGTGGTGCCCGTCTGGGCGGAGCCGGCGGCGGTGGTCCAGCCGGCGCCCACGCCTGCGCCGTGATAAGAGCCGTAGGCATCGACGGTGGCGCCGTCGAACCACATGTTGGTGGCGCCTCCGTGCGCACCGGCACCGATGCCCGTGCCGGAACTCCAGTTCTGGTTGGCATTGGTGCCTCCGTTGGCGCTATGGCCACCGGCGGAGTAGGCGGTGATGGTGCCGCCGTCGAAGTGCATGTTGCCTGCGTTCTCGGAGGCACCGGAGCCGATGGCGGCAGAGCCGGCGCCGCCCTTGACGACGAGGGCGCCGGGGTTGGGGCTGGCAAGCCGGGTGACCGGGTCCCCCTTGGAGACCGAGGTGCCGTTGTCCAGGGTGGCCGCGGTATCGACCACGCCGTTGAGCACCTCCACGTGGGTGGACCCGCTCCAGTTGGCCACCGAGTCGTCGATGTAGAGGGTCGACCCGGCACCGCAGTGGATGCCGGCGCAGCTGACCGAGGACGGCGAGCTCACGGTGAGGTTGTTCGTGGTGCCGTCGGCCAAAAAGAGCCTGAGCGTGGTGCCGCTTCCCATGAGGTTGATGGGCGAGCTGTTGGTGTTGGACGTGATGGTGACGCCAGCCAGGGTGATGTTGGCCGAGGTGCCCTGCTGGATCTGCACCGTGCCGTTGGTGAGGGTGCCTTTGAAGGTGAGGGGCGTGGACGTCTTCACAACCACGGTGGTGCTGCTGACGGTGTAGTCGGTGCCGTTGGTGCCGCCGGAGATGACCATGCTGCCCACCGTGGTGTCGGCAGCACGGGCCACCGTGGCACCTGCGAGCGTGCGCACCGCGACGGCACGGGGCTCGATGGCATGGGGCTCGGGGGCCGGGTCGGCCGCCGCGACCTCATCGGCACCGCCCTGCTCGTCGCCGGCGCCCTCGGTCGCGGGTACGACCCCCGGGCCGTCGTCGGGCTCGGGGACGGGCTCCTCTTGGACGCCCTCCCCCTCGTCGGGGACGGTGTCGCCGGAAACGGCCTCCACGGCCACCGGCGCCTCCCCCGTCACCTCTTCGGCTATCGCCTGCAGGCTTGCGCTGGGTACCAGCATCTGCAAGACCAGCAGGAGCGAGAGCGCGAATGCAAATGCGCGTTTCTTGGGACCTGTTGCATTCATCTCGGGACCTCCGTGGACCAGGTGCGACGTCGCACACGCAGACTTCCGGATTTACAGAGTATTTCTGAATATACTCTGTTGTCCCGTGTTTTCAAGTCATCCTCAGTAAATGGAGAGGGAAGAGGAAACCAACAGGTAGGTAACTGGTTGCCTTTTATCTAATATGCAGCTCTTTTTTTGGATAATACATCGCTATCTATCGAATTGAGAAAGTCCCCGCGTCTGCGCCCACGAGGAGGGGCGGTTCCCGCCTTTCAGGAACCGCCCCCAAATCCCACATATATAAGCGCAGGCCGGATCTCCCCGCCCTTTCCACGCGCCGCTCACACCAGTGCGGCGGCCACCTCCCGGGCGCAGGCCAGGCCGTCGGCCATGGCACTCACCACGAGGGAGGCACCGGAGCGGCAGTCGCCGGCCACGAAGACCGGCACGTCGCAGCGGGATACCGCGTCGTGGCCGCCCTCCCCCACCAGCGGCAGCGGGCGGTCGTCGCGCGTCCCCACGGAGAAGGCCTCGAGGACCTCCGGCGCCGGCCCGGTGAAGCCCATGGCGATGAGCACGAGCTGGGCCGGGATCTCCTCCTCGGAGCCCTCGACGGGAACGGGGGCCCCACCCGACCAGTCCAGGTGCCGGAATCGCAGCGCGGACACTGAGCCGTCTCCGCCGTCCACGAGGGCCTGGGTGTCGGCCCCCCAGGTGCGGGGGTCGTCGCCCTCCACGGCCTCTGCCTCCACCTGGCCGTAATCCACCTTGAGCTCCTGGGGCCACTCAGGCCACGGGTTGCCGGGCAGGCGCGCCTCGGGCGGGCGCGGCATGAACTCCAGCTGCCGGACCGAGCGGGCACCCTGGCGCAGGGCCGTGGCCACGCAGTCCGTGCCGGTGTCGCCGCCGCCGATGACCACGACGTCGAGGCCCGCGGCCGAGACGGACGGGCAGACGGCCGCGGGGTCGCCGTCGGCGGCCTCGACGGCCTTGGTGCTGGCC
>CBCSOI010000056.1:0-8173 GCA_965141595.1 uncultured Atopobiaceae bacterium
TCGGCGAGCTCCACGCCCTTGGCACCCCAGCGCGCCTCGATGGACGGGCCGGAGGCCAGGCCCTCGAAGCAGGAGTCGTGGAAGCCGCAGACGCTCGCCCCGGTGTCGTAGGGGCGCTTGCGCAGCGCGATGTGACCGGCCTCGGGGTGCAGCATGCCGTGGAGGAGCCTCCCTCCCACCATGACACCGGCGCCGATGCCGGTGCCGACGGTGATGTAGACCACGGTGCCCAGGCCCTTGGCGCAGCCGAAGGTGGCCTCGCCGAGGCAGGCCGCGTTGACGTCGGTGTCGTAGCCGCAGGGTACGTCGAGCCCCTCCTTGAGGGCGCCGAGGAAGTCGAAGTGCCGCCACGCGGTCTTGGGGGTCTCGAGGATGCAGCCGAAGGTGTCGGACTCCGGGTCCACACCGGTGGGGCCGAAGGCGCCCACGCCCAGGGCGTCGATGTCCTTGTCGGCGAACCACGCCTTGATGGCGTCGCAGGTCTCCTTCGGCCCGCGGGTGGGGATCTCCTCGCGCTCGAGGACCTCGCCCTCGGGCGTGGCCACGGCCATCACCATCTTGGTGCCGCCGGCCTCGAGGGCGCCGATGCGCAGGGGCTTCTTCTCGGACATCTCTCTGTAACGATACGATTCTGGGCACGGTCTGCGGGCGTCGAGGGCCGCCTGAACAGTTTCTACAAGGTGGGCGGCACCTCCAGGGGCCACAGACGGACGTCCGCACCGGGCGACTCCACGGCCACGGCGTACGACCGCGGGTAGTAGCGGGTGGAGAGCACCTGCTCCCCGCCGTTGCAGAAGACCTCCACCGAGGAGGCGTCGCCCACGACGCGGAGCGACCCGAGGGCAGGGGCCGCCACGCGCCGCTCGCCGCGGCCGCCTCCCATGGAGCCGCGGGAGCGGTCGCGGAACGCCATGACCACCTCACCGGTCGCGGCGTCGTAGGAGACGTCGAGGCCACCGGCGAGCGTCACGGCGCACCGGGAGCCCCGGATGCCGGACACCTCGAGGTCGAAGGCCTGCAGGCCCTCCGCGAGGAGCGACCCCTCCCCCTCCCGCACGGCACCGCGGAACCCGGCGAGCTCGGCCACGGGGCGCTGGAGGACGGCGCTGCCGTCGGTGACCACCTCGCGGGGCAGCGTGAAGCAGTGCTGCCAGCCGTGCCCCACGGTGGGGTTGGCATGCTCGGGGCAGTCGGCCATGCCCATCCAGCCCACGAGGATGCGCCGGCCGTCCTCGGCCTCGAAGGTCTGGGGCGCGTAGAAGTCGAACCCGGCGTCCCACAGCGTGAACGCCCCCAGCGAGCAGGGGCCGAGGAGCGACCCCGAGAAGGGCATGTGGCCGCTCGGGTACACGTTTGCCCCGGCGGCGGGGCCCTCCATGCCCTGGGGGCTCACCGAGAGGACCGTCAGCGGCGCGGCGGCGGGGTCGAAGCCCTCCGCACGCGTGGCGCCCGTGGTCCCCAGCACGAGGAGGTCGGGGCACTCCCACATGTAGCCGAGGGGCCCGTCCGAGGCCACCGTGTTGGCGTGGGACCAGTGCACGAGGTCGTCGGAGCCGTAGACGAGCACCTCGCCGCGGTCGTGGTCCCGGTCCGCCCCCCGGGCCCGGGCGCCCAGGAGCATGAGGAAGGCGGGGCCGTCCTCCCCGGGGTTCGCCAGGACGCGGGGATCGCGCACGTGGCGGGTGACGGAGGCGGGGTAGTCGTCCACCGTCATGACAAGGCGCTTGGGACCGAAGGAGCCGCCGTCCGCGCTCTCCACGAGCACGGTGTTGGACTCGCGGCCGTCGAGCACGTAGTCGAGGTCGCGCCCCAGCTCCTCGCGCTTGACGTTGCCGGTGTAGAAGGCGTGGATGCGGCCGTCGTGCACGATGGCGGAGCCCGAGTAGACGCCATGGCAGTCGAAGGGCGTGTCAGGCACCAGCGCCACGCCGTCGGGCTCCCAGGTCACGAGGTCGCGGCTCGTGGCGTGGCCCCAGCACTTGAGGCCGCCGTCCACGTCGAAGGGCGAGTTCTGGTAGTACGCGTGGAACGTGCCGTCCTTCTGGCAGAGGCCGTTGGGGTCGTTGAGCCAGCCGACCTCTGGCATGAGGTGGAACCGCTGGGACCAGGGCCCGTGACCGGTGCGGGCGGCCTCCTCGGCGCGGGCGCGGCAGAGTCGCGTGAGGTCACGCGTGAGTGAGTTCACCGTGGGGGCTCCAATGCTCGTTGGTTGGGGCGGGTATGGGTCGGGCCCGGGCGCGCCGGCCGCAGCCGGGTACCCGGGCCCGCGGGGACAGGGTCCTCAGCCCTTGCGGGAGAGACCCATGACGTCGCTCTTGCCCTGCTCGACGGATGCGGCGAGCTCGGGGCGCTCCACGTCGAAGTCATAGGCGTTGGACACGATCATCATCGTGGTGGCCGGGTAGCCGGCGCGGCGCACGGCGGAGAAGTCCACGTCGAGCAGCGGGTCGCCCGCGGCCACGCGCTGGCCCTCGGAGACGAGCTTGGAGAAGCCCTCACCCGCCATCTTCACGGTGTCCACCCCCACGTGGATGAGGATCTCGGCGCCGGAGTCGCTCGTGATGCCCACGGCGTGGCCGGTGTCGAAGACCGTGCTCACGACGCCGCCGCAGGGCGACACCACGGGCAGGCGGTCGGCCTCGCCGGGGTCGATGGCCACGGTGGGCCCGAGGACCTCGGCCGCGAACGTCGGGTCGGCGATGTCGGCCGCGGCCACGGGGGACCCGGCGAGCGGGGCCACGAGGGTCTCGGCGGCGAGGAGCGCCGGTGCGGCCTCGGGCTCGGCCGCGGGCTCCTCGGCGGCGGGGGCCTTGGCGGCGGCGGGCTCGTCGGAGTAGAGGACGAACGCCAGGCCGAAGGCCACGGCCGCGGTGGCGGCGAACATGATCACGTACTGCACGGGCATGTTGAGGCAGAGCAGGATGCCGAAGATGCCGGTGACGCCGGTGCCGGCGGCGGCGAGGCCGGTGAGCGAGCAGATGAGGGCACCCACGGCGCCGCCGATGCAGCCGGCGACGAAGACCTTGAAGAAGCGCAGGTTGACGCCGAAGATGGCGGGCTCGGTGATGCCCATGAAGCCCGAGAGGGCGGCCGGGAAGGCGAGGCCGCGGACCTTGGCGCTCTTGGTCTTGACGGAGACGGCGAGGCAGGCGGCCGCCTGGCCGATGTTGGCGGCGCTGGCGATGGGCAGCCAGTAGGTGACGCCATAGGAGGCCAGCTGGCCGAGGTCGATGGCGGTGTACATCTGGTGCAGGCCGGTGACCACCGTGGGGGCGTAGAAGCCGCCCACCACGAGGGCGCCGAGGCCGAACGGCAGCGTGATGAGCCACTGCACCGCACCGAGCACGGCGTTCTCGAGCACCACGAAGACGGGGCCCACGAAGCCGAGCACGAGGTAGGCGCTCACGAAGACCGAGACGAGCGGCGTCACGAAGAGGTCGACGGCCTCGGGCACCACCTTGTGGAGGCGCTTCTCGAGGAAGGCGAGGATGGCGCAGGCGATGACGATGGGGACCACGTGGCCCTGGTAGCCCATCCAGTCGACCGAGAGCAGGCCGAAGAGCATGGACTGCTGGGGCACGGCGCCCTCGGCGGAAAGGGCCGCGAGGTTGTAGGCGCTCTCGAGGCTCGGGTGGATCATGATGGCGCCCATGACCGCGCCGAGGAACGGGTTGGCACCGAAGGCCTTGGCGGCGGAGAAGCCGATGAGCACCTGGAGGAACGTGAAGGCCGTGGACGAGACGAGGTCGGCCACCACGTAGAACTCGTTGGAGGTGTCCAGCTGGATGAAGCCGTTGGACGCCATGAAGCCCACAGTGCTCATGATGCCCAGGAGCAGGCCGGACGCCACGATGGCGGGGATGATGGGCACGAAGACGTCGCCCAGGAGCTTGATGCCGCGCATGAGCGGGTTCTGCTTGGCGGCCGCGGCCTCCTTGGCCTCGGCCTTGGAGACGCCGGTGATGCCGCCGGCCGTGACGAACTCCTCGTAGACCTTGTTGACCGTGCCGGTGCCGAAGATGATCTGGAGCTGGCCCTGGGCCTCGAAGACGCCCTTGACCCCCTCCACGTCCTCGATGGCCTCCTTGTTCACCTTGGCGTTGTCGGCGATGACGAGGCGGAGGCGCGTGGCGCAGTGCGCGGCCGATGCGACGTTGGACGGCCCTCCCACGAGCTCGAGCACGTCTTTCGCCGATTTGGCGTAATCCATGGCCAGCCCTTTCTCTCTTCGCGGCGACCCCCGGTGGGTCCCCTGTCCCTTGGTTTCTTACTGTAATCGTTTGCATACAGGAATCACGCAGGAACGGTTCACGCCAGCAGCCCATACCGCGAACGGTAGATATCAAGGGACGAGCGGTAGAAAGTGCCCGCTTTGGGGCGGGAGCCGACCCATGGAAATAGGGAAACGGTTGTCAGATGCCTTCGATTCTGTATCCCATGACGGTGCTCGACTGCACCGCACCCGGGTCCTCGATGCGTTCCACGAGCATCTCGGCGCTTTTCACGCCGCTGGTGCGGTAGGCGAAGTGCACGGTGGGGATGCCGCCCGTGAGCATGGAGACCACCCGGTTGTCGCCGAACCCCGTCACAAGGGGGCCGTCCCCGCCCACATGGAGGCCCCGCTCCTCCACCGCCCGGAGGGCGCCGGCGGCGATGAGGTCGGTGGAGCAGCATATGCAATCGATTTTATGGCCTGAGTCCAGCGAATCGTCCAAGAGGCGACCCGCGACGGCGAGGCCGGACTCCGCCGAGAAGTCGCAGCGCCTCACGAGGGCCGGGTCCAGGGACACGCCGTGCTCGGCGAGGCCGGCCTCGAACCCCTCCCGGCGGTGCACACCCACGGCGACGTCGGCCGGGTCGACCGCCAGGTAAGAGAACGTGGCGCCGGGACGGGCGGCGGCCAGGCGCGAGGCGAGGTCGCGGGCGGCGCCGTAGTCGTCGTGGAGGACGCAGCCCACGCCCTCGTAACGCTGCCCCACCACCACGACGGGCACGGGGCAGGAGGCGATGAAGGCGGCGTGGGCCTCGGTGACGGTCGAGCCCACGAGGATGAGGCCATCCACGGGATAGGCGGCGAAGAGGTCGAGGTAGGTGATCTCGAGCTCGGCGTGGTTGTCGGTGTTGGCCAGGAGCATCTGGTAGCCGCGGGCCGAGAGGCCCTGCTCGATGCCGGCGGTGATGCGCGCAACGGTCTCGGAGTTGATGCGCGGCACCACCACGCCCACGAGCCTGGAGTGGCCCCGGCGGAGGTTCCTGGCCTGCTGGGAGGGCCGGTAGCCGCACTGCTCGATGGCGGCGGCGATGAGGGGGCGCTTCTCGGCCGAGACGTAGCCGTCGTTGAGGTAGCGCGACACCATGGCGCTGCTCACCCCGGCGATCCTCGCCACGTCCTTGATGGTGGCCACGGCGGCTCCCCTCCTGCCCGACGCCCTGTGCAATCGAATTCATAGTAGCTGAAAAACAGGGCCGCAATCGGGTGGCCGGGAGGAGGGGCGGGTTCGAGGCAACAGGAGGTGCGGGCCAGGCCGGGCCGTCTCGGAGGGGCCCGCAGGCATGGGTCTGAGGCCGATCCGCAGCCTGAACCCATGCCGAAGCGGCCCTCGGCATGGGTCGGGTGGCCTCGCCATCCGAGACACCCATGCCACAGGGTGCCTCGGCATGGGTCGGGTGCCCGCAAAGGCGGGATGCGGGGCCTCGCCGCCAGCGGAAGCCATGCCGCAGGAGCCTTCGGCATGGGCCGTAGACCGACCCGGTGCCTGAACCCATGCCGCAGGGGCCTCCGGCATGGGTGGCCCCACGGGCCTGCGGCCCGAGATCCTCGAGGGAAGCCCCATCGCCGCTGCCCGCGTCGGCCCCCCGCCGCCCCGGCCGCCTCGGTCGCCGGGCCACCCTCGGAAAAGGCACCCCGCGGGACTTGGCCGCGGGGTGCCTGAGACGTGGACGTCTACCCGAGAAGCGGGGAGAGGCCCCGACAGGCGCCCCTCCCGCGCCCGTCCTTCCCCTACTCGGAGAGGTCCTCCAGCTGGGAGGTGAGGCGCGAGAGCGTGGCCTCGAGCTCGTCCTTGCGGGCGCGCTTGGCCTCCACGACCTCCGGTGCCGCCTTGGCGAGGAACCCGGGGTTGCCGAGGGTGCGCTCGATGCCCGAGAGCTCGCCGGTCACCTTCTTGACCTCCTTCTCCAGGCGCTTTGCCTCCTCGCCGAGGTCCACGAGGCCCTCGAGCACCACGTAGGCCTCGAAGCCCGGGGCCACGAACGAGACGGAGTTGGCGGGCTTCTCGGCATGCTCGCCCACGACAAGCGACGAGAGGCGGCCCACCTCCACGAGGAAGTCGCGCTGGGCCTCGAGGCGGGCGGCATCGGCAGGTGCCGCCTTGACCACCACGTCGACCTCGGCGCGGGGGCTCAGGCGGTAGCGGGCGCGCAGCGAGCGCACGCCGGAGACGAGGGCGCGGGCGATCTCGAAGTCGGCCTCGGCCTCGTCGTTGACGTAGGCCTGGTAGGCAGCGGGCTCAGGCCAGGCGGAGAGCATGAGGAAACGGCCGTCGTGGGAGGGGTCGCAACCGGTGGCCGCGGCCTCCGCGATGTCGAGGGCCGAGGCCGGCATGGACTCCCAGACCTTCTCGGTCACGAATGGCATGCCGGGGTGCAGCAGGCGCAGCGAGGTGTCGAGCACGAAGACGAGGTTGCGCTGGGCGCAGGCGCGGACCTCGGGGTCCTCGGACTGCAGGCGGCCCTTGCAGAGCTCGATGTACCAGTCGCACACCTCGTTCCAGAAGAAGCCCTGCAGGCCGCGGGCGTAGTCGCCGAAACGGTACTCCTCGAGGCAGGCCGTGGTCTCGGCCACCTGCTTGGCCAGGCGCGAGAGCATCCAGGCGTCCTCGGGGGTGGCGGCCACGGGGGCGCCGGGCTCGAAGCCCTCCATGTTCATGAGGGCGAAGCGGCAGGCGTTCCAGATCTTGGTGACGAAGGCGCGGGCCTGCTCGGTGCGGGGGCTGGACTCGAAGGCACCGGTCTTCTTGTCGAACACGGCGTCGAACCGCACGTCCTGGTTGTTGGTGACCAGGGTGAGCAGGTTGTGGCGCATGGCGTCGGCACCGTACTTGTCCATGAGGTCCATGGGGTCGACGCCGTTGCCCTTGGACTTGGACATGCGGCTGCCGTCCTTGGCCAGGATGGTGGCGTAGATGACCACGTCCTCGAAGGGAATCTGGTCGCAGAAGTACAGCGAGCTCATGATCATGCGTGCCACCCAGAGCGCAATGATGTCGCGGGCGGTGACGAGGGCCTTGGTGGGATAGTGACCGGCCATCTCCTCGGGGTGCTCGGGCCAGCCCTGCGTGGCGAACGGGAAGAGCTGCGAGGAGAACCAGGTGTCGAGGACGTCGGGGTCCTGGTGCACGTGGCGGCCGCCGCACTCGGGGCACACCTCCACGTCGTCCATGCAGGCGTCCTCCCAGCCGCAGTCGTCGCAGGTGAAGACCGGGATGCGGTGGCCCCACCAGAGCTGGCGCGAGATGCACCAGTCCTTGAGGTTCTCCATCCAGGTGAGGTAGGTCTGCTCCCAGCGCTTGGGGTGGAAGGTGACGTCGCCCGAGGTGACGGCCTCGGTGGCCGGGCCCTTGAGCCTGTCCACCGCCACGAACCACTGCTCGGAGAGCCAGGGCTCGAGCGCGGTGTCGCAGCGGTAGCAGTGCATGACGGAGTGGTCGTGGTCCTCGATGTGGTCGAGCAGGCCGTTCTCCTCGAACCAGGCCACCACGGCGGCGCGGGCCTCGTCGCGGTCCATGCCGGAGAACTCGCCGTAGCCGTCCACCACATGGGCGTGCTCGTCGAAGATGTTGATCTTCTCGAGGTCGTGGGCCTCGCCCATGGCGAAGTCGTTGGGGTCGTGGGCCGGGGTCACCTTGACGAAGCCGGTGCCGAAGCCCGCGTCGACGTGCCAGTCGGAGAAGATGGGGATCTCGCGACCCACGATGGGCAGGACCACCGTGGCGCCCACGAACTTGGAGGCCTCGGGGTCGTCCTGGGAGACGGCCACGCCGGTGTCGCCGAGCATGGTCTCGGGGCGTGTGGTGGCCTCGACGATGTAGTCCCTGCCGTCCACGGGCTCCTTGAGCGGGTAGCGCAGGTACCAGAGGTGGCCGTGCTCGTCCTTGTACTCGGCCTCGTCGTC
>CBCSOI010000057.1:0-8051 GCA_965141595.1 uncultured Atopobiaceae bacterium
GAGAAGAACACCCAGAAGACCTCGGAGTCCTCGCCGAGGGGCACCTGCAGTAGGAGCACGAGGCTCGCCACGACTCCCGTCATGAGGGCGCTGCCGTTGGGCATGGAGGTGGTCGCCGACCTCCGGGCGAAAGGCCTGGGCATGTTGCCGTCCTCGGCGGCGCGGCAGGCCACGGAGTTGATCCCGAACGACCAGCTCACCATGTTGGCGAAGAGCGTGACGAGGAACGCGGCGCCCACCACCCACACGAGGGGCGAGGAGCCGCCCACCATGGCGGTGACGGCGTCCACGATGCCGGAGTCGAGGTTGAGGGCCTCGGTGGGCACGGCCGCGCCGATGCCCACGCCGCACAGGATGTAGACGGCCGCGATGGTGACACCGCCCACCACGATGGCCACGGGGATGTCGCGCCGGGGGTCGTCCATGGAACCGGCGAAGGTGGCCACGACCTCGAAGCCCATGAAGTTTAACAGGATGATGGAGAGGTACGTGAGCGAGTCGGGGTTCGCGAGGTCGGGCAGGAAGGTATCGGGCCCCATGGGGTTGGCGAAGCCGTTCTCCACCGCGAACCACACGCCCACGCCGCCCACGACGAGCGTGATGAACACCTTGATGACGGCGCCGCCGTTGAGGATCCAGTCGGCGTCGCTCACGGGCGAGCACGCCGCCCACGTGACGCCCCACACGAAGACGAGCTCCACGCCTATGCGCGCCCAGAGCGGCAGCGCGATGCCCCAGACACCCGCGAGCACGCTCGGGAAGATGCAGGCCACGCTCGCGATCCAGAGGGGGAAGTTCACCCAGTAGTACCAGGCGCACCGCGACCCCCAGGCGTCGCCCAGCCCGGAGCGCACCCAGTCGTAGAGGCCGCCCTCCGAGTCGAAGGTGCTGCCCAGCTCGGCCACCACCATGCCGTAGGGCAGAAGGAACGTGACGATGAGCACGCCCCACCAGAAGAACTGCACGTTGCCCATGGCCGACGCCGGCGCCACCGCCTCGATGGTGAACACCACGCAGATCACGGACAACACCACGTCTACTAACGAGAACCTCTTGGCCGGCATGGCGGCCTCCTCCCAAGGTATGGGGGCCCGCGCCGACGGGTAGGCGCGGGCCCCTTGTCCTGATGCGCCTCTCGGCCGCTGCGCCGCTAAGCGACGCTCGGCTGCTGCTGGGTGATGCAGTGGATGTTGCCGCCGCCATAGACGACCTCCCAGCTCTGGCAGCCCACGACCTCGTGGTCGGGGTAGATGGCCTGGAGCTGCTCGATGGCCAGGGCGTCGTTCTCGTCGCCGTACTGGGGCACGATGACGCCCTTGTTGGTCACGAGGTAGTTGAGGTAGCTGGCGATGAGCGGCTCGTCGGCCACACGGGGCTCGGCGTTCTCGTCGACGTCGATGGTGTCGCAGGCCTCCTGGGTCATGTACAGGGGCTTCTTGGGCATGCAAAGGGTGTGCACCTTGAGGGTGCGGCCGCGGGCGTCGGTGGCGGCGGCGAGGGTGGCCTGGGCGGCCTTGGCCTCCTTGGTGCCGCCGGCCCCCGGCAACACCTTCTCCGACCACGTGGACGAGCTCATGCCGCGATCCGCCTCGGCCTACGGCCTCACGGCCCGGGAGCGCGAGGTGCCGGGGCTCGTGCTGGCCGGGCGTACCAACCAGCAGATGGCCGACGCGCTCGTGGTCTCCGTGGGCACCGTGAAGACCCACGTGCACAACATCGTGCGCAAGTGCGATGCCGAGAATCGCGCCGACCTCAAAGAGCTCTTCTGGAGCGAGTGAGGCGGGGCGGGGGCTGCGGCCCGCGCCGACAGGCTGGTCGGTGCGGGTTGGGAGCGATTTTCTCGCCGGGAGGTGCACCAAGTAGCTAGTTGGTGCAGGTTGGAAGGCCCTGGTCCGGTCGGAGGGCGCACCAAGTAGCCACTTGGTGCATGTGGAAGGCCCTTTTCCGGTTGAGAAGTGCACCAACTAGCTACCTGGCGCAGGTTGGAAGGCCCTGGTTCAGCTGCGAGGTGCACCAAGTAGCTACTTGGTGCAGGTTGGGGGGCGCAATTCCGATTGGGAGATGCACCAAGTAGCCACCTGGTGCATGTTGAGGGCGCTATTCGGGCCGAAAGGTGCACCAAGTAGCCACCTGGTGCATGCGGAAGGCCCTGGTCCGGTCGGGAGGTGCACCAGGTAGCTACTTGGTGCAGGGGGCAACATGTGTCACTTCGCCTATTGCAAAGGTTATGGTCCCGGATGGTCCGGTTCTTAAGCTCGAGCGTCCTCCTTGACGCGAGCGATCCCCGATGCGCGGCGGGCTCCCCTCTCGACATGAACGGCCTTCAATGCGCGGTTAATCTGGCACGAGGGGCGCCGAGTGCGCGATTCTCGGCCCTCTGGAGCCGTTTTTCGCGCAATCGACAGCCTTAATGCCAGCAAGACCGCGCATTCGAGCCCCCTCGCGCCACATCGCGCATGGGCACCCACTCATGCCAGGACCGCCCGCAGCCACATTCGCCCCCCCATGCCCGCGGCCGCGCGCCCGGCCTCGCCCGCCACGGCGGTCCCTCTATACTGGCAGGGCAGAGGCCAACGAGACCCAGGGAGCGCCCATGACCATCAAGCTCGCCATCCTCATCAGCGGCAGTGGCACCAACCTCCAGGCCATCATCGACGCCGTAGAGGAGGGCAGTCTCGACGCCAGTATCGAGCTCGTGCTGTCCAGCCGCCCCGAGGCCTACGGCCTCAAGCGCGCCGCCAAGGCAGGCATCCCCGTCATGGCCCTCTCCAAGGAGGTCTACGCCGACCCCCAGGTGGCCGACGAGGTCATCGCCTCCGAGCTCAAGGCCCGGGGCGTGGACTACGTGGTGCTGGCCGGCTACATGCGCAAGATCGGCCCGGCGGTGCTCGCGTGCTTCCCTAACTCGGTGATCAACCTGCACCCGGCCCTGCTGCCGAGCTTCCCCGGCGCCCACGCCATCGAGGAGGCCTACGACTACGGCGTCAAGGTGACCGGCGTGACCGTGCACGTGGCCAACGCCGAGTACGACCGCGGGCCCATCATCGCCCAGCGGCCCGTGGCCGTGGAGGAGGGCTGGTCCGTCGACGACCTCGAGGCCGCCATCCACGCCGTGGAGCACGAGCTCTACCCCGAGGTGCTGCGCTGGCTGGCCGCCGACCGCGTGAAGATGGACGCCCTGGGACGGGTGCACGTAGTGGGGGCCGAGTAGGGCGGCGGCGAGCAGAGGCCGCAGGCGCGGCGCCCTGGCCGTGCCCTAACGCCTTTTTTCGGGCGATTTCCGGCGTTAGAGATCGTCTGGCACCTCTAACACCGTTTTTTCGCCATTTTCCGGCGTTAGAACTGTTCCTCCCTGCACTCGAACCTCGAGGCTCCGCGAGGGAGGCGAGCCCCTGTAGAGCACAACGCAAAAGGGTGCCCGGCAACGGCCTCCACCGTCGGGCACCCCACCCTCATATCAAGCTCGCGCCAGCTTGATGCCATAACCCAGCAGCGCGCCGTCGAGCAGGAAGAGCAGCGCCACGGGACGCCCCATGATGAGGGCCCTGTGCACACCGCCGATCGCCGGCTCGAACTCGGCCCACACGCGGAACGCCCCACAGGCCGCAAGCAGGACGGCGGCGACCACGATGAGAACGACACCCAAGGCGCCCTTCCGCTCTTGGGGCCGCGGGACCAGCTGGGCCGCCGCCATCCCCAGGCCCACCCACAGCAGGTTGCCCAGGAAGGAAACGACGCCGCGCCAGAGGATGTCGCCCGTCGTGAGCGTGAGGTGGTCGAAGACATCCTGGCCGTACCACCCCATGCAGACGGCGCCGACAACGGCCACACAAAGGCCGGGGACCATGGAGCGAACCGCTGCGGCAGACTTCATGACATCACGCCCCTTGTCTCGAACGCTTTTACTATTTTTAGCATCCGTTGAAAGCTATGGTCAACCTTGCAACGGTCAGACCCTCCTCGACACCGAGCGAGACCTCGCCCCCCAGAGCCGTCGCATAGGCAGCCACCACGGAAAGCCCGAGGCCGCAGGACCCTCCCTCGCCGCGGTAGAAGCGGTCGAAGGCCCGGGCCGCCGATTCGGGAGAAAGGGTCTCGCCGTCGTTTGCCACCACGACCCGGAGGGCACCCTCCTCAGCCGCCACGGAGACCCAGACGCGCTCGGACGCATGACGTATGGCATTGGTCACGAGGTTCGTGACCATGGCCGCCAACATGCGCTCGTCGGTCTCGCCCCTGAGCGTTCCCGGGTCGTCGAGGGAGACGGAGACGCCCTCCCCGTCGGCGACCATGTCGAGGTCCTCCAACACGTCGCAGACGAGCTCCCGGGCATCCACCGGCTCCATCACCGGCCTCAGCGCTCCGGCGTCGGCCCTCGAGAGGGCGAGGATATCCTCCACCTGCCGTCTCATCGAGTCGACGGCCCTCTCCACCACGGGAAGGCCGTCGCGAGGGTCCACCACTCCGGCCGCCATGGCCTCCCGGTAGCCGTCTATCACGGCGATCGGGGTCTTGAGCTCGTGGGACGCGTTGGCAAAGAACTCGTTGAGGCGCCGTTCGTGGTCCCTGCCCGACCTCGCAAGACGGCACCCGAGCACAGCGATGCACCCCGCGGCCGCGAACGACAGGGCGAACAGGGCGGCCGCCGTGTGACCGACGAGCGAGAGCTGGGGCGTCACGTCCACGACCAGGGCGCTGGACACCCTGTGACCCGCAGCCTGCGGGTTGAGCGTCCCCTCGGCGACGTAGAGGAGGGTCCTCCCGTCGCTCTCGAACCGCCGCACCCCGTCGCTCGGGGCGATACCGGCATCTTTGATATGGGAGATCAGCGCCGGATAGTAACCGTACGTCTCCGCGTCCCCCATTCCGGGCACCGTGAGGTCGACCCGTATGACCGGCGGCAGGCCGGGGTCGGCAGGCTCCGACCCCGCGACCGCCGTCAACAACGCATCCCGGGCCTGGGCCTCGACGGAGCCGTGCTCCAACGCCACATATACGGCCGGGAAGACCATGACGCACGCGAGTGCGCCGGCGGCGAACAACATCAGGCCGCGGGCCGGCCGATGGCCGATATCCGAGGGACCCACGGCGGTCACCGGCCGTCCGAGAACTCGTAGCCGACGCCCCGCACCGTACGGTTGTAGGCCGTGGCCCCCGCGACGAGCAGCTTCTTTCGCAGTCGTCGGTTGGCCTCGTCGACAGCCCGCGTCTGGGTGACCCGGCCCTCCTCGAAACCCCAGACCGCTTCCAAGAGGCGGTCCCTCGACAGGGCCTCCCCGGGATGCTCGAGGAAGAAGCCCAGAAGACGGCGCTCCTGGGCGGTCAACCCGAGGGGTCTGCCCTCCACCACGAACCGGTTTCGGGCGGGGTCGAACCCCACGTTCCCAAGGGACACCGGTTGTCCCGCACCGGATTCCGGGCGGTCGTAGTCGACCCGCCGGAGCAGGGCCTTGATCCTCGCCATGAGGAGATGGGGCTTGAAGGGCTTGGCCACGTAGTCGTCGGCGCCGAGGGCCAGGCCGCGACAGTAGTCCCCGTCATCCCCGCAGGCGGTCAGGATGACCACGGGGACGCTGGACCGCCCACGCACCCGGCGCAACACCTCGAAACCGTCCAGGCCCGGGAGCATGAGGTCGAGCACCACGAGGTCGGGGGCGGCATCCGCAAAGGCCGCGAGGAAGTCCTCCCCCGTAGGGAAGAGTCGGGCATCGAACCCATCGTTGGCGAGAAACGCGCCGACAAGGTCGAGCAGCTCCGGATTGTCGTCGACTACGCAAACCGTGGCCATGGCTCCCCTCGGATTGGCAGGGCCCGGCCTTTCGGCCGGGCCCTGAAACACTTCAGAACGTTTTTAGTTTACCGGATAGTATTTATATTGGTAAACCCTGTACGTGCCGCGATGTCCAGTGATGCACTCCCCAACGCCAGACTCCGAACGAAGATAGTGGGGGCCGGTACGATCGTAGCGAACACGATAAGTAATTGTTTTGTATGTTGGCTTGCAATAGCTCTTATCGTGGGACGATGTCGTGTTGCAGCTCCAGACCTTGTAGGTGTCCACCACCGTATCGACAATCGCCTGCGATTCGGCGGAACCACCGGGGTCGGGAGTCTTCGCCAGGGCACCAGTTGAGGCACCCCCCACAACCAGAACAAACATCAACATCCCGAGAACACCCATGACCACGAGTCGACTGCGCTTCATTCTTTTTTCCTTTCTCTACGCTCTTGGTATAACCACGGCGCTACCCGTCTCTCACCTCCCCGTATACGCGCCGGTACAGCTCCTCCGCACCCGCGGGCGTCCCCACCCGGCCGTCGATACGGATGGCTCCCCCATCGATATAGGCCAGCCTGTCGGCCAACCTACCGAGCTGCGGGAGGAGGTGGGACGAGACCAGGGCGCCGGCCCCCCTCTCCACCAGCTCCCGCACGATCCCCTCGTTCCGTCCCACGGCCGTCGGGTCGAGGCCGTTGAAGGGCTCGTCGAGCAGGAGGTACCGGGGACCCACGGCAAACGCCACGGCGAGGAGTGCCTGCTGTGCCATCCCCCTCGAGAGGCGGCGTACCGGGACATCCGCGTACCCACCCATTCCGCACCGCTCGACCCAACCTCCCACATCGACGGGCACTCCCCAGATGCGACCCACGGCCTGGAGGTGCTGGCGCGGGGACAGTCCGGGATACAGCGGGCTCCTGTCGCCCGAGACGTAGAAGACGTGCCGGCCGAGGGATTTTGGGTCTCCCACCCGGTCGTTGCCCAGCGTCACCGCCGAGGCCGACCCGAGGGCCCACGCCCCTGCCAGAAAGCGCAGCAACGTGGTCTTGCCCATGCCGTTGGGGGCGACAAGCCCCAGGACCTCGCCAGAACGCACCGTGCACGACGTTTCCTTGAAGATCGGGCGCCCCTTGCGGGAGATGGACAGGCCTTCCACGCGATACATGGGACCCCCTAAAGACGGTTCGTTCGCCGTAAGGCGTTGCCGACAAGCGCGAGGACCGACAGACCGGTCACCCATCCGAACAGGACGGTCAATGCCAAGGGGAAGGCTTGCGGCGTCTCCGAGAGGGACCCGCCGTTGAAGTAGGCGCACACACCGGCGGTCTGGGCCACATGGACGTGGGACCATGGTGCCCATGGGGCGCCGTCATGCCCGACCACCATAGGGAGCAGGGCAAAGACCGCCACCACGGCCGCGGGGACACGCCCGTCGCCCACCGAGGAGAAGGCGGCCTCCACAAGCATCCCGACGAACAGGGACAGCGCGAGAATCACCGCGGACGCCCGAAGGAGGACGTCGGCGCACCCCAGCGCCTCGAGCCGGTCTCCCTGCACGAACACCGCGGGATAGGCAGGGTCGCCCCACCCGTTTCGCACGGCGACGACGAGGGCGGCAAAGATGAAGGCCCCCATGACCATGGCCCACGAAAGCAGCCCGGAGAACAGCCCGGACCCGAGCGACCCGACGACCTGACAGGGACCCAGGGCCAAGAGTCTCCCGTTGGTCCGGGAGAGCACACCGGCAACGGCGACCAGGCACGGGGTTCCCACCCACAGGAGCCACGGCACCTGTTCGTAGACAAACGCCAGGTACGGGAGGGCCGGAAGCTCACCCACCGCGGTGTAGACCACCGGCTCCGCCAGCCCAGCAATCCTTACGACGTTGAGGGAGTTCGCCCTCATGAAGAGCTCGTCGTCCTCCCACACACCGCGCTCGACAAGGGCCAGCGTGACGTTCTCGTAGTCCGCCGCCGCCTGGAAGAACGCCTTGTCGTCGGTCGCCTCCCGGGCGCGGCCGAGGGCCTCGAGGGCCCGCTCCTCCAGCGCCACGAGCTCGCCGTCCACACCGTCGTCCCTCCACTGCTGGAGACGGCGCGACGTCTCCATGTAGTTCTCCGCGCCGTATCGCTCGAGGATGTCGGCACCGCCGGTCGACGCCTCGGGATAGAGGGAGGGAAGGAGGAGAAAGAGCGCCACCAGGGCGGGGAGGACGTATATCCACGGCATCCTCGTCGTCACCGCGGCAACCGTGCGAACCTGGCCCATGGCC
>CBCSOI010000058.1:0-7986 GCA_965141595.1 uncultured Atopobiaceae bacterium
CGCCGGGCTCCAGGGCCACCGGCGCCTGGAGCGGCACGCCCTCGCGACGCACCCGGTGGGCCGACTCGGCGGCCGCGGCGGCCGAGCGGGAGACCCCCGCCGCCAGCAGCAGCTCGCGGCAGGTGCAGGCGCCGCGCACGGCAAGGCGTACGGCGTCGTCGGTTGAGGACAGGACGCGGAAGGGACGGCGGGCCACGGGGCCTCCTCGGATCAGCGGGACACAGGGAGCAGCGGGCGCAGGACCTCCATGGCCCTGGCGGGATAGCGCAGGCAGAGCTCGTTGCGCGAGAGGTCGCGGGCCACCGTGGGGGCGGGGGCGCCGAAGGCACGGGCGAGGTCGTCGGCGCTCTCGCGGTAGGGGCGACCGTCGAGGCCGCCCAGGGCGACCACGGCCCGAAGGCCCGGGGCCGCCCCGACGGGCACGCGCCACCCCTCCACGGCCGCCGCCATGGCCTCCACCACGCCCCGCGGCGTCGCGGCGACGTCGGCGGCGAAGCGGTCCAGGTAGGCCCGGGGTATGGCCAGCCCGTCCATCTGGCTCGCCACGTAGCGGCGTCGCCTGGCCACGCGCCTGAGGGCCTTGGCCGCGCCCTCGACGGCGCCGTCGAACGCCTCGGCCGCCCCGGGCTGCGCCGTGGCCGGGCCGCCCATGAGGCGCCAAGCGAGGCCCGTGAGCCACGCCGAGGGGCGCGACCCCGGCACCTCGCGACAGAGCACGTCGCCCACGAGGAGCGGCCCCGTCAGGCCGGCGTCGGAGAAGGCCGCCTCCACGGCCACCTGGCCGCCCATGCCCCAGCCCACCGTGGCAGCCAGCGGCCCGTGGGCGCGGGCCCAGCCCAATAGGGAGCGCGCCTCGGCGGCTATGCCGGGGAACGCGCCGCCCGCGGCCTCGCCCCAGCCGTCCCACGTGGCCAGCAGGGCCAGGATTCCCTCGGGCAGCCGGGCCGACAGGGGCGCCATGGCCCACCAGCCGCACATCTCGGGGGCGAGGAACGCCACCGTGGGGCGGCCGTCGGGCGACGTCTCCTCCCCGGTGGCCGGGTCGACGAGGTGGAAGTCCATCGCGTGCCCGCCCGCGTCAGAGCAGGCCGCAGACGGCCTCGGCGAGCCCGTCCAGCGGCACGGGGCTCTGCTCGTGGCTCGCCATGTCGCGCACGGTGGCGCACCCGGCAGCGAGCTCGTCGGGGCCGATGACCACGCACAGGCGCGCGTTGTGCCTGTCGGCCTGCTTGAACTGGCTCTTGAGCGAGCGGCCCTGGTAGTCGGCCTCCACCCGCACGCCGGCGCGGCGCAGGGCCAGGCACGCCGAGAAGACCGCGTCGCGGCACTCGGGGGCGGCGCAGGCCACGTAGACGCAGGACGGCTCGGGACCGGCGAGGTCCACGCCCTGGTCCCCCAGGGCGAGCATGATGCGCTCGAAGCCCACGGCGAACCCGATACCCGGGGTGGGCTTGCCGCCCTCGAGCTCCATGAGGCCGTCGTAGCGGCCGCCGCCGCCGATGGCGCTCTGGGAGCCCATACCGCTTGTGACCTGCACCTCGAAGACCGTGCGCGTGTAGTAGTCGAGGCCGCGCACGAGGGTGGGGTCCTCCTCGTAGGCCACGCCGGCCTCGTCGAGGTAGGCCTTCACGCGGGCGTAGTGCTCGGCGCACCCGTCGCAGAGCTCGTCGGCGATCTTGGGCGCGGCGGCCATGACCTCGCGGCAGTGGTCGTTCTTGCAGTCGAAGGCGCGCAGCGGGTTGGTGTCGGCGCGCACGGTGCACTCGTCGCACATCTCGTCGGCGTGGTCGAGGATGAACCGCCGGATCTTCTCGCGGTAGGCGGGACGGCAGGCGGGGTCGCCCATGGAGTTGACCAGCAGGCGCACGCGGGACATGTCGAGGCCGAGCGCCCGGTAGAAGTCCATGAGCATGACGATGACCTCGGCGTCCAAGGCCGGGTCGGAGGCGCCCAGCACCTCGGCACCGATCTGGTGGAACTGGCGCAGGCGGCCCTTCTGCACGCGCTCGCCGCGGAACATGGGGCCGGCGTACCACATCTTCACCGGCGCGCCGCCCTGGGGCACGAAGGTGTTCTCCACGGCCGCGCGCACGAAGCCCGCCGTGCCCTCGGGGCGCAGGGCCAGGCGCTTGCCGGGCTTGAGGCCGGCCTCGGAGCCCTTCTCGAGCACGTTGGCGAAGTTGGCGCCCGAGAACACGCGGAACATCTCCTTGCGCACGACGTCCGTGGAGGTGCCGATGCCGTGGACGAAGACGTCCACCTGCTCCATGGCGGGCGTCTCGATGGCGCTGAAGCAGTAGCGGGAGAAGGTCTCGCGGGCGACGGCCTGCATGCGCTCCCAGGCGCGCATGCGCGCCCCGAAGAGGTCCTCGGTTCCTTCTGGTTTCTTGGCTTGCATGGGCCCTCCCGGGGTGACGCTGGTGTCGGTGCGGTCGAACCCCCATCTTCGCACCGCGGGCGGGGGCGGTACAAGGGAGACGGGCCGCCCGGTCGCCCCCTTTGTTGCAGGAGCGTCACAGGAGCGGGACCGGTACTTTACTGTGCTAAAGTATTCGGCACGGAAACCCGCCCCCCACCGAGGAGGACCCCATGGCAAAGAAGAAGCTGACCACCCTCCTGTGCTGCGCCCTCGCCTGCCTCGCCCTCGTCGGCCTGGCCGCGTGCTCGCAGTCCCAGGGCACGGCCGCCCCCGAGGCCGAGGCCTCCACCGAGAAGCTCGTCGTGGGTTACGACAACTCGTACCCGCCCTACGGCTTCATCGGCGACGACGGCCAGCCCACCGGCCTCGACCTCGACCTCGCCAAGGCCGTGTGCGACAGGCTCGGCTGGGAGTTCGAGTGCCAGGCCATCGACTGGGACGCCAAGGACGCCCTCATGAACCAGGGCTCCATCAACTGCATCTGGAACGGCTTCACCATGGAGGGCCGCGAGGACAAGTACACCTTCTCCGATCCCTACATGCTCAACGAGCAGGTCGTCGTGGTGCGCAAGGACTCCGGCATCCAGGGCCTCCCCGACCTCGCCGGCAAGACCGTGGCCACCCAGGTGGACTCCGCGGCCCTCGAGGTCATCGAGGGCGACAAGGCCGACCTCTCCGCCACGTTCGGCTCCCTCGACCAGCTCTCCGACTACAACAACGCCTTCGCCCAGCTCGAGAGCGGCCTCGTGGACGCCGTGGCCTGCGACCTGTCCATCGCCGCCTACCAGACCTCGGCCAACCCCGACGCCTTCGCGACCGTCGAGGAGCCCCTCTCCTCCGAGCACTACGCCGTGGGCTTCAAGCTCGGCGACACCGACCGCGCCGAGAAGGTCTCCCAGGCCCTGAAGGAGCTCACCGAGGACGGCACGGCCAAGGAGATCTGCGAGCGCTACGCGGATTACGGCGTGGACTACGACGGCAACTGGACCCTCAAGTAGGACCGCCCCACAGACATGGCATCGGGGCCCCGGGCGCACGTGCCGGGGCCCGTTTCCGTTAGGAAGGCACCGGATGGAGTTCGCAGTCATGATGGACGTCCTGCTCCAGGGACTCGTCCTCACCCTCGAGATCTTCGTCGTGACCCTCGTGGGCGCGCTGCCCCTGGGCATCGTGGTGGCGCTCGGGCGCATGAGCCGCTGCCGGCCGCTGGCCGCCGTGGTGCGGCTGTACATCTCGGTCATGCGCGGCACGCCCCTCATGCTGCAGCTCATGGCCATCATGTTCTGCCCGTACTACCTGTTCGGCCTCAACATGGGCCCCGACTGGAAGTTCGTGGCCTGCGCCGTGGGCTTCATCCTCAACTACGCCGCCTACTTCGCCGAGATCTACCGCTCCGGCATCCAGTCCATCCCGCGCGGCCAGTACGAGGCGGCCGAGGTGCTCGGCTACACGCGCTCCCAGACCTTCTGCCGCATCGTGCTCCCCCAGGTGGTCAAGCGCATCCTGCCGGCCATCGGCAACGAGGTGATCACACTGGTCAAGGACACGTCGCTGGCCTTCGTGCTGGGCATCATGGAGATGTTCAACGCCGCCAAGGCGCTCGCCGCCCGCGAGGTGTCGATGGTCCCCTACCTCGTCGCCGGCCTCGTCTACTGGGGCATCAACCTGCTCATCGAGGCGGCGCTCTCCTCCATCGAGCGGCGCCTGTCCTACTACCACGACTAGGGGGTCGCCATGACCGACAACCGCGACGGCGCCGTGGTGCGCCTCTCCAACGGGCGCAAGGCCTTCGGCGACACCGAGGTGCTGCGCGACATCTCCCTCGAGGTTGACTCCGGCGACGTGCTGGCCGTGATCGGGCCGTCGGGCGGCGGCAAGTCCACGCTGCTGCGCTGCCTCACCCTGCTGGAGCGCCTGGACGACGGCTCCCTTGCGTACGGGGACCTCGCGGTGGCGCACCAGGAGGGCGGCCGCGCCGTGTACGCCAAGGCGCCGGAGCTCAAGGCCGCGCGGGAGCGGTTCGGCCTCGTGTTCCAGAACTTCAACCTATTCCCCCACCGCACCGTGCTGCAGAACGTGGCCGACGCCCCGCAGGTGGTCAAGGGCGTGCCCCGCGACGAGGCCGAGGCCCGCGCACGGGGGCTCCTCGCCCAGATGGACCTGGCCGGCAAGGAGGGCCTCGTGCCCTGCGAACTCTCCGGCGGCCAGCAGCAGCGCGTGGCCATCGCGCGCGCCCTGGCCATGGACCCGCAGGTGCTCTACTTCGACGAGCCCACGAGCGCCCTGGACCCCGAGCTCACCCAAGGCGTGCTCCGCGCCATCCGCGAGCTGGCGGCCCGGCACATGACCATGGTGATCGTGACCCACGAGATGGCCTTCGCCCGCGACGTGGCGGACCGCGTCATCTTCATGGACGGCGGCCGCGTGGTCGAGGAGGGCCCGGCCGAGCAGGTCATCGACCACCCGGCGGAGGAGCGCACGAGGGAGTTCCTCGCCAGCTACTGACCCGGGACCGCCGGCCGCGTCCCACCACCCGGACACTTCTGTCCCAATGGTCGGGCACCTCTGTCCCACCTTGACGGATGCCGCACCGGCGCCCGCCGCCCATCAATAAAGAAACAGACGAAGTGGCGGATGGTCCGGGCGCCACTGCCTCACGCGCCGGATGAAAACGGCCCGCCCGGAACCGGTTCCGGGCGGGCCGCTCACGTGGCAGCGAAGGTGTCCGACCAAAATGACGACGTGGGACAAAAGTGCCCGACCAATGGGACAGCCGGCGGGACGGGGGTACCCCTACTCCACCGGGATCTGCACGATCCAGCCCTCGGGCGCCTCGACGGTGCCGGCCTGGATGCCGGTGAGCGTGTCGCGGAGCTTGGTCATGACGGGGCCCATCTCGTCGGATCCACCGTTGAACACGACCTCGTGGTCGCCGGCGACGATGCGGCCCACCGGGCTGATCACCGCGGCGGTGCCGCAGAGGCCGCACTCGACGAAGTCGTCCACCTCGTCGAAGCGCACCGGGCGCTCCACGACCTCCATGCCGAGCATGTCGCGGGCCACAGAGACAAGGCTGCGCCGGGTGATGGAGGGCAGGATGGAGTCGGTGGCGGACTGGGGCACCACAAGACGCCCCTCCTCGTCCACGAACAGCACGTTGGCGCCGCCGGTCTCCTCCACGTAGGTGCGGGTGGCGGAGTCGAGGTAGAGGTTCTCGGAGAAGCCCTTCTCGTGGGCCTTCTCATAGGGATAGAGGCTCATGGCGTAGTTGAGGCCGGCCTTGATGTTGCCGGTGCCGTGGGGCGCGGCGCGGTCGTAGTCGGACACGCAGATGGTGATGGGCTTCACACCGCCCTTGAAGTAGGGGCCCACGGGCGTCACGAGGATGCGGAACTGATACTTGTCCGCGGGCTTGACGCCGATGACCTCGCCGGTGGCGAACATCATGGGACGCACGTAGAGCGTGGCGCCCGAGCCGAAGGGCGGCACCCAGGCGGCGTTGGCGGCCACGACCTGCTTCACGGCGTCCACGAAGCGGTCCTCGGGGAACGGCGGCATGACGAGGCGCTCGGCGGAGTCGGCCATGCGGCGCGCGTTGAGGTCGGGGCGGAAGCACACGATGGAGCCGTCCTCGGTGGTGTAGGCCTTGAGGCCCTCGAAGCACTCCTGGCAATAGTGGAGGATGCCCGCGCACTCGGAGAGGGTCACGGTGTGGTCGGGCGTCAGGCCGCCCTCGCCCCACTCGCCGTCCTCGTAGTCGCAGACGTAGCTGTAGTCGCAGGGCTGGTAGCTGAAGGTGAGCTCGCCCCAGTCGATGTCCTTCTTCTCCATGGCAGGTCCTCTCGTTTTTGCCGGGTTCGGGCCATTCTACGGCGCGGGCGCGGCGGCGCGGACAGCCGTCACAGAGGCGCAACCATGGGCCGGCGGAAAGGAGGGACAGCGCGCGGCCGGTATACACTGGCCACTGTCCCATCGGCCCGGACACCAGGGAGTCCCATGCGCAGCTTCAAGAACGACTACTCCGAGGGCGCCGCGCCCCGGATCCTCGAGGCCCTCGTGGCCACCAACGACGAGCAGACCGTCGGCTACACCGAGGGCGACCCCCACACCGAGCACGCCCGCGCCCTCATCCGCGACGCCTGCGGGCAGCCCGACGCCATGGTCGAGTTCTGCATCGGGGGCACGAGCGCCAACCTCATCTGCGTGGCCGGCATGCTGCGCGACTACGAGGGCGTCATCTGCACGCCGGACGCCCACATCGCCACCCACGAGACCGGCGCCGTCGGGGCCTGCGCGCGCACGGTGCTGCCCACCCGCGACGCCGACGGCTTCCTCTCCGTGGAGGAGGCAGAGCGCGTCTGGCGGTACCAGACGAGCTGCGGCCGCCACATGACGCGGCCGGCCCTCGTCTACATCACAGAGTCGACGGAGTTCGGCGGTGTGTGGGACCGCGGGCGTTTCGACGCCGTCTGCGACTGGGCCCAGGCCCGCGGCTGCAAGGTCTACGTGGACGGCGCCCGCCTGGGGGCCGCCTTGGAGTCGCCGGCCAACGACCTGTCGCTCCGCCACATCGCGAGCCGCGCCGACGCCTTCACCGTCGGCGGCACCAAGAACGGCATGCTCTTCGGCGAGGCCGTGGTGATCCGTGACCCGGGGCTGCGCCGCGACTTCCCGTTCCTCCAGAAGATGCGCGGCGGCCTCATGGCCAAGGGGCGCCTGCTGGGCGTGCAGTTCGAGGCCGCCTTCGAGGACGGCCTCTACTGGCGCCTGGCCCGGCACGCCGACGGGTGCGCCCTCGCCCTCCGCGACGGCCTCGTGGCGGCGGGCTACGAGCCCTACCTGCCGAGCGACACCAACCAGCAGTTCTTCACCGTGGACCCCGCGGTTGCCGCCACGCTCGAGGAGGCCGCCGGCTGCGAGGTCTTCCTCACGCTGCCCGACGGCCGCCAGGTGGTGCGCTTCGTGTGCTCCTGGGCCACCGCCATGGCCGACGTCGAGGAGCTCGTGGCCTTCTGCACGGGGCTCAACCGGTGACGGCCGACAAGGGCGCCCCGACGACCCCGGACGGCCCCGCGCCCTCGGGCCGCGGGTTCCTCGGCACGCCGACCGGCCTCGTGGCGGGCGCCCTCGCGTGCTGCCTGCTCTGGGGCAGCGCCGTGCCCGGGGTGGCGGTGGGCTACGGGCTCTTCGGCATCCCGGGAGGGGCGGCCGGCGGCCAGATGGTCTTCGCCGGCGTGCGGTTCGCCCTTGCGGGCGCGTGCATCCTCGCCGGCTGGACGCTCCGCAACCGGCGCCTCCCACGCCTGGGCGCCCGCGGCACGGCCGATGCCGCCAAGCTCTGCCTCACCTGGACCGTGGGGCAGTACACCTGCTACTACCTGGGCCTCGCCCACGCCACGGGCGTCTCGGCCTCGCTCATCCAGGGCCTCGAGGTCTTCACGGCGCTCGTCGTGGGCGCCTGCGTGTTCCACACGGAGCCGCTCACCGCCCGCAAGGTGGCCGGCTCGCTCGTGGGCGTGGGCGGCCTCGCACTGTTCAACTGGGGCGGCGCCATGGGCTTCTCCCTC